>CATPCO010000512.1 GCA_955652925.1 uncultured Xanthobacteraceae bacterium
ACTTCAAGCTAGCAGCCCTTCTGTTTGAAGTTGCGACTGGGAAGCCCGGCGACCTGGAGCGCGCCTGCGCAAAGTACTGCGCGGAAGCCGCAGCCGCCGGCTATCAACCCCCCCAGCGGCAAAGAAAGAATCCGTGGAAATTCACGCCGTGATCGGGCGATGAGTAGCCGCACAACAGTGAAAATCTAATTACTGTAGTGCTGCTGACTTAGCGTTTCTGAACTGCCATGTCTCCTGTTGTAATACAAACAGGAGGACCGGGGCATGCCGGCTCCCAAAATCGATCCCAAACTGACCAAGAGATTTTTGACCGTCAACCAGCTCTGTGAGCGCTGGGGTGGCGTCTCATACATGTTCATTGAGCGCCGTCTGAAATCTGATCCAGACTTCCCGCGACCAAGAAAATTTGACGACGGCCGTATTCGGTTCTTCGATCTCGATGAGATCGAGAATTACGAGCGCTCCAAGATCACTGCCGCTTAAAGGAAACACCTCGGAAGAATCCGAGGGCGCTCTTTTGGTTTCTGAAGACCAACGCAGCTCCTGCAAGAGCCGCATCACCGACCAAGAGGTGTGACTGCGATGACGACCAAAGATATGTCGAAACGGGGAGACGGCCGCAACCCTTCAGAGTCTTGCCGCCCCTCCATGCAATGGCAAAGCACCTCGCCCCGCCTACTCCGCGCCGCGCGCATTTCGATGATCGCGCATACAGCCGGCATGGACGTTGAGTATCACGTCATCGCTCCGGCGATGGTGGGCTTGCGTCTCTGCCCAAGTTCGCGCCCGACATGAACACGGCGGATGAGGGGACGCGAACATGCCTCATCGCACCGTCAATCCGGCGCAACGGCCAGCCTCAGAAAGGTCCGCACATAGTCGACCTCTCACCAAGCTCAGGACAATTGATGAAACCGCGGAGCTCTTCAACACGTCCACTCGCACCGTTCGCCGACTCATCGACTCGGGTGCACTGCCAGCGCACCGCCTGGGACGCTGCGTTCGCATTTCGGATCTGGATATTGCGGTATTCCTCGCCGCGAATCGCAGCGTCTAGCGTAGCGTCACTCCCGTCACTTAGAGGCCTGATGTGTCATGCTTTTGCGGCGTCTCGGGAATACTACTATTCAACAATAATTTCGGTTAAGCTATGGTAGAATTCCCGAATTTACCGCTACAGTCACCCCCTGTCCTCCCGAGACCTCGTCAGGCCAGGTCCCAGTTTCCCGAAACGAGGATGCCATGAACTACGGAGCAAAGAGCACAAGACCGTCACCTGAGGACCTCGGCGCCGAGCAGCTGACGTTGGCGACCATACTCGCCGTCCTGGAACATCGGGGCAGACTACCTGCCACGCGCCTGCGCGATATGCGTTCGGCTGTCAATCGCGTCGCAGACCTTCTCGGCAATGAGCCCGCGGGTATTCCGCTCGATATGCATGCGATCAGTATTCGGCTCAGTGCTATCAGCCCCCTTGCAGTCGGCATGTCCACGAAACGCTTCGCCAACATCCGATCCGACTTCACGGCGGCGGTGAAAGCGAGTGGCGTGAAGCCGGTCACCAGCGAAAAGAGCCTGAGCACCCAATGGGTAGAGTTGCTTAAGCGCCTATCAGGCCGGCGGGCGCAGATCGGCCTCTCTCGGCTTGCCCGATACGCGAGCGCCCATGACATCAAGCCAAGCGACGTCAACGATGATGTCATTGATGGCTTCATCGCAGCGGTTCGCGAAGGATCGCTGCACCGGCAACCGAAAACATTGCACAGGCAAGTGACGCTGATCTGGAATGAGGCGGCGCGCGAGCCTCTGCTCGGGCTTCAGCCGGTGACTGCGCCATCCTTCCGCGGCCCGCCCGAGCGCATCAATTGGTCGCATTTGCCGGCCGCGTTCAGGCAAGACGTTGACAAGTACTTGTCTTGGGGGTCGGGGTGCGATCCTTTTGCGCCGGACGCTCGTCCTCGGCCCCTGGCTCCGGACACCCTTCGCCTGCGCCGCGATCAGATCCACGCCACCGCGTCCGCTCTCGTTGCATGCGGCACTAATCCCATTAGCATCCGTTCGCTCTCCGATCTGGTCACCCCCGCTAACTTCAAGTGTATTCTGCGCCGGCGCCTTGAGAAGGTAGGCGGACAAGAAAACACGTTCAATCACATCCTCGGCTACGTGCTTCTTCAGATTGCGCGCGAATGGGTCAAGGTTGAGCCTCCTGTTCTTGCGGAACTGAAGCGGCTCGTCAGCAAGATGCCGGCACCCATAGTGGGGCTGACCGACAAGAACAAGCGATTCTTGCGGCAGTTCGATGATCCGAAGGCGTTGCTGCGCTTGGTCCGACTGCCAGAACAGCTTTGGGCCGAGGTGAAGCGAGATAGCAAACCTAACTTCCGCACCCTGGCCAAGGCGCACGCGGCACTGGCTATCGCAATCCTCACCTACATGCCGCTGCGGGTTCAGAACCTCTCGGATTTGGCTTTCGACACCCACCTATTCCTGCGTGCGGGGAGGGGCGCAATTTCCACTCTCGAACTGTCCAATAGCGAGGTGAAAAACAAGAGCGACCTTGCGTTCGACATTCCTCCCTCGGTCACCAAGATGTTGTTGGAATATCGCGATCGCATTGCCCCAAGGATCATCGGCCATCGTCCGGCGCAGCTGTTTGTGAAGGTTGATGGCACGCCGAAGGGCGCGAGGTCGGTGGCTCTACTGATTGCGCGCCACACGAAGACACGCGCCGGAATCGTACTGAGCCCGCATCAGTTTCGGCATTTAAGCGCGAAAGTTCTGCTTGACGCCCAACCAGGGGCCTTCGAGGCCGTCCGACAACTCCTCGGGCACAAGAACGGCCAGACCACGGTGAACGCCTATGCGGGCATCGACAGCCGTCGCGCTGCTCGCCATCACCAAAACCTTATCGACAAGGCCATCGCCGAAGCCTCGCTACCGCGGCTCCGCCGGCAGAGGCCACACGGATAGATCGGGGAAGACTCATGCCTCGCGGACACAAGATCATGCTTTCATTTTCAGACTGGCCAGCTGAGGATCAACATCGTTGGGAGGCGGCGTTCAAGATAGCTGACCGGTTCGATGAAAGCAGCTGTGGTGCCCACCTTGCACCAGCAACCCGTAAGGCGCGGCGGGAAAGCTATGGGCGATTCCTGGGCTTCATCTCGGCCATCCACCCGAATCGGCTTACGGCTCCGCCTGAAGCACGGATCGATCGGAGCATTGTGGCCGAATATGTTGACTGGCGCAGAAGATCGGGCGAAGTGACGTCGCTCGCTGCCGATCTTGGCCACCTTCGTGACGCGCTGAAGCTTATCTGCCCCAATACTGATTGGTCCTGGCTGGCGACCATCATCAAGCGCATCGCGGTCACAGCACCACGGAGTGCCGGAAAATATCATCTGGTAACCAGCGATCGGCTCTATCTTCTGGGGGTCGAACTCATGGATCGTGCCGTTGCCGATGCAGAGGCTGCGCAACGCATGCGTAAGGCGCACGCTTTTCAGTACCGCGATGGATTGGCCATCGCTCTCCTGGCGCTCATCCCCTTGCGTAGCCGCACGCTCACAGCCCTACGTATCGGCCAACACCTCGTCAAAACTGGAGATTCATGGGCGCTCGACATACCAGCCGCGGACACCAAGACTGGGCGGGCCCTCGATTTTCCGGTCTCCCGAGAAATTTCGGCGCGCATAGATTTGTATTTGGAGCAATTCCGCAGCCGCATCCCTGGTGCTGATAAGCACACCGGCCTCTGGCCGTCGAACAAGAGCCGCCCAATGTGCGCTAATGGCATTTATCTGGCTGTCCGCAAGCGCACCAAAAAGGCCCTCGGATTTGGGGTCAATCTGCATCGATTTCGTCATGCAGCTGCCAGCTTCTGGTCAAGCCAGGATCCGGTCAATGTGAGAGGTGTCAAAGACGTCCTGGGTCAAGCGTCGTTCGGTACGACGGAGAAACACTATATTATGGCCCTGTCGCGCCTTGCAGGTCGTGCCCTAGCTCACGCCATCGACGCGGTGCGGGAATGACCACCTGAAGGGTCGTAGGTTCAAATCCTACTCCCGCAACGCGGCGTGCCGCGCGCCCGATGGCGCGGCCCGCCGCTGCGCTTGACCAAGCCATGGCGATCGAGGACGGCGTGGATGGTGCTTTTGGCCGGCACGCGGATATCGCCTGAGAGCCTG
>CATPCO010000513.1 GCA_955652925.1 uncultured Xanthobacteraceae bacterium
CCCGCACGTTACAGGAGCTGCCGGCGACCGGGCAGCCGGCGACGCTCTCGATCGAGACTTATGTGCGCGAAGACCAGATTCGACTGTTTGGTTTCATGAGCGATGTCGAGCGCGAATGGTTTCGCCTGTTGCAGACGGTGCAGGGTGTCGGCGCAAAGGTTGCTCTTGCCGTGCTTGGAACGCTCAAGCCTGCGGATCTCGCCTCCGCGATTGCCATGCGTGACAGGGCGATGGTGGCGCGAACTCCCGGGGTCGGGCCGAAAGTGGCTGAGCGCATCGTCACCGAGTTGAAGGACAAGGCGCCGGCCTACGCCGGCATCGATCCGGCCGTGATCCGGTTGTCAGGCGCCGTCGAGGACAAACGCGCGCCCCAGCCGGTTGCCGACGCCGTCTCGGCCCTTGTCAATCTTGGCTATGGGCAACCGCAGGCCGCATCCGCTGTCGCCGCCGCCGCGCGCAACGCGGGTGAGAGGGCAGATGCCGCCAGCCTCATCCGGCTCGGCCTCAAGGAGTTGGCGAAATGATCGAGTTGGAACGCAATGATGTTGAACGGCCGTGACCAGGAGCTGATCAGCGCGGCGAAGCAAGCCATCGCGCGGCGTTACCGCAACGATTGGCAGGAAGTCGGCGCCGCGCTGCGCACGCGCGACGGACGGATTTTTACCGGCGTCAATCTCGACGCCTATCTCGGCCGCATGGCGGTGTGTGCGGAGGCAGTCGCCCTCGGCCGCGCTGTGACCGAAGCGGGCGAGACCGGGATCGAGACCATTGTGGCGGTGCGGCATCCGGAGCCGGCTGAGCGTGATCAGGCAATCGTCGTCGTCTCGCCATGCGGAAGCTGCCGCGAATTGATCTGGGACTATGATCGCAATGCCCGCGTGATCGTGCCCGGCACAAACGGCCCGGCAATAGCAGCGATTACGGATCTCCTGCCGAACAAATACAGCCGGGAGCGCACATTGTGAGGATGCATTGAACTCGCCTCCCCGGCTGGTGACGGCAGAACGCCGCGACGAAGACAGCGGGGAGAGCACGCTGCGCCCGCAACGTCTAACGGAATTCATCGGACAGCAGCAGGCGCGCTCGAACCTTTCCGTTTTCATCGAAGCCGCGCGCGCGCGCCATGAGCCGCTTGATCACGTGCTGTTCGTCGGGCCTCCCGGGCTCGGCAAAACGACATTGGCGCAGATCGTGGCGCGGGAGCTCGGCGTCAATTTTCGCGCCACTTCCGGCCCCGTGATTGCGAAGGCCGGCGATCTCGCCGCTCTCCTGACCAATCTGGAGGAGCGCGACGTCCTTTTCATCGACGAGATCCACCGGCTCAACCCGGCGGTGGAAGAGATCCTCTATCCCGCGATGGAGGACTTTCAGCTCGACCTCATCATTGGACAGGGCCCGGCCGCGCGCTCGGTCAAGATTGATCTCGCGAAGTTCACGCTCATTGGTGCGACCACCCGTGCCGGCCTGCTCACCAATCCTCTGCGTGATCGCTTCGGAATTCCGATCCGGCTCAATTTCTATTCCGAGCCGGAGCTTGAGGACATCGTCAACCGTGGCGCGCGCGTGCTCGGGATCGGGATGACGCCCGATGGCGCGAATGAAATCGCGCGGCGTTCGCGCGGCACCCCGCGCATTGCCGGCCGTCTCTTGCGCCGGGTGCGCGATTTCGCCCTGGTCGGCGGATGCAAAATCATCGACCGCGCCGCTGCCGATAGCGCGCTGACGGAGCTCGAAGTCGACGCCGCGGGGCTCGATGCCATGGATCGCCGCTATCTCTCAAACATCGCGCAGAATTACGGAGGGGGACCGGTAGGAATCGAGACCATCGCGGCAGCGTTGTCCGAGCCGCGCGACGCCATTGAAGAAATCATCGAGCCCTTCCTGATTCAAAAAGGATTACTGCAACGCACTCCGCGCGGCCGGCTGCTCACCTCGCACGCGTTCCGCCATCTCGGGCTTGCGGAACCCGCGCGCGATCCCTCGCAATTCCACTTGTTCGGGAATTCGGAAGAGCAAGCCTAGAGTTGCAGTATTCTAATGTGCTAGAGCCTTGTCATGGCGACCACGACCGAGAAAGCTGCCGCAGCTCTTGAGCTTCTCCCCGAGGAGATGCGGGAACCTGCCGTACAATATCTGCTTGAGCAGGCGGAAAAATTTCAGGTCCTCAAGGAGCTTGTTGCCGACGGTATGGAAGACGTCGCCAGTGGACGGGTTTCAGAGTGGAATTTTGGAGATTTTTTGCGCGAAGCGCATACGCGCTCAAAATGAAGTTAGCTTCAAATGAAGGTCCTGGTATCGGACAAGGCGCGCAGGGACCTGCTGCTCGTCTATTCTTATATCGCGGAACGAAATCCAACGGCTGCAGAAAAAATTCTTTGACGAATCGACGAAAAATTCCAGCAGCTCTCCGACCTTCCTTTTATTGGACGTGAGCGGTCGAGCATCGCGCTTGGCGTCCGCAGTGTAGTCGTTGGAACTCATCTGATATTTTACACTGTTGGTTCTGACTCAATCACAATTGTACGTGTAATCGATGGCAGGATGGATATTGACGAAGAATTTCGGCGATGATGGGCCTGTTTGCTCCACTCTCTTGGTTCCAGCATGAAGGTACTCCTGCAACACCGAGCAACCGTGCTGATCCCCGAATCGGAGGACGAACGCACTACGCTCGAAAACTGGCGCGCTTGCCATGACGACTTTGTCTTTCGCGCGAGCGCCGCCGGGCGCAAGGGCGTCGCGCTGATTGCGCTCGGACCGCACGCGCAGGCATGCCGCGAGCCCATCAATGTCACCAGCATGAGTCCGCAGCCCATCCGCTTGATCGCCAACTTTGCCCCGACACCGTTCGAGCTCGACGGCTTGCGTTATGCCTGCGTGGAGGCCTTCTGGCAGAGCCTGCGTTTTCCAATCGAGGAGCGAGCGCGCATTGCCGCCATGGACGGCGCGGCGGCCAAGCAAGCATCGGCCGAGCAGGCGTACGGCAGCCATGTCATCTATGCAGGGAAAGCCGTTTCGGTCGGCACCTGGGATCACTGGCAACTCATGCGCCGCGCCTGCCGCGCCAAATTCGATCAGAACGAGGACGCGCGGTTGGCGCTGCTTGCGACCGGGGGCCGTCCGCTCATCCACAAGGTGCGCCGCGACAGCCGCACCATACCCGGCGTGATCATGGCCGAGATTTGGATGGCATTGCGCGAGAGCCTGCTTGCCTCGCGTGCGCAGGCTCCAAAGCCAAAGGGGACCGCCTCGTGAGCCATCCTCACCTCGATGGCGGAATTCACAACGGCCGCCATATCATGGCGGTTCGCGTCTATTACGAGGATACGGACTTTTCCGGCATTGTTTATCACGCCAATTATCTGCGCTTCATGGAGCGCGGGCGCACCAATCACCTGCGGCTTCTGGGCGCTGATCATCGCGCGCTGTTCGCCGAGGCGGCGCAGGAGGCGCCGGGGTTTGCGTTTGTGGTGCGTTCAATGAAGATCGAATTCCTCAAATCCGCGCGCATGGACGATGTGCTCGACGTCGTTACGGTAGCGCAGGAAGTGAAGGGCGCCTCGATCACGCTTCAGCAGCAGATTCTGCGGGGAAACGAGTTGCTCGTGGAAGCGCATGTGCGGGTCGCGTTCGTGTCCCATGGGCGAGCGCGGCCGATCCCGCGTGCGCTCCGCCTTGCCATGCGGGCTGATCAGGAGAAATCGAAGCAAGAATTGTAGCGCGCCCACAACCCGCCCTAGCTAGATGGTTCGAGCCGTCTCGGTTGCGCCGGAATTACAAGCGCGCCGAGGTGCCCTAGTTTGGACACCTTTGACGGGGATTCGGTAGCGCGCCCGGGCGGGGAGCCGGCTCGAATTTTCGCAGAGTTTCGTGTCGTGCGCCGGGCGCGGCAGCCTCGCTCATGTGATTTGCGGCTCGCTTGACTGCGGCGTTCGTCGCGGGGCGTAAGCAACGGGCGCTGACCGAGCGGCTGGACAGCCGGAAGGATTTGCCATGCCGTCGGCTGCGCCACTTTCAATGTGGGATCTGTTTCAGCACGCGGATTTCGTCGTCAAGCTGGTCATGATCGGCCTGCTTATCGCCTCGGTGGCGGTCTGGGCCATCGCCATTGACAAGTTCCTGCTTTATTCACGCACCCGGCGCGCCATGGACAGCTTCGAGCAGGCCTTCTGGTCGGGCCAGTCGTTGGAGGAACTTTATCGCTCGCTCGCTTCGCGCCCCACCCATTCCATGGCCGCGCTGTTCGTGGCGGCCATGCGGGAATGGAAACGCAGCCTCGAGGGCCACCCGCGCTCCTTTGCGGGCCTCCAGCAGCGCATCGAAAAGGTCATGGATGTGACGATTCAACGGGAAATCGCGCGCCTGGAACGCAACCTGCTGGTGCTGGCCACAGTCGGCTCGGCTGGCCCGTTTGTGGGCTTGTTTGGCACAGTATGGGGCATCATGACGAGCTTTCGGGCCATCGCCGGCCAGCAATCGACCTCTCTCGCGGTGGTTGCCCCTGGCATCGCAGAAGCCCTGTTTGCCACCGCAATTGGGCTTATCGCCGCCATACCGGCGACCATTTTCTATAACAAGTTCGTTTCCGACGTGAACAAACAGGCGCAGCGCCTGGAGGGGTTTGCTGACGAGTTTGCGGCGATTCTGTCGCGGCAGATCGACGAGCGGGGATAGGGGATGGGCTTGAACGCGAACACGGCCGCCGTTGCCGGCAGACGGCGGCACCGGCGCCGTCCGGTCATGGCGGAGATCAACGTAACGCCGATGGTCGACGTCATGCTGGTGCTTTTGATCATCTTCATGGTTTCGGCGCCGCTTCTCACCGCCGGGGTTCCCTTGGAATTGCCGCAGACGCAAGCCAAAACCCTCGAACAGGAAAACAAGGAGCCGCTTACCGTCTCCGTGAACGAGAAAGGGCAAACCTACCTCCAAAATACCGAAATCTCGTTGGAGGAAGTGGTCCCGAAGCTCAAGGCCATTACCGACGCGCGTGGCGGAGCGGACGAGCGCATCTATGTGCGGGGGGACCGGCAGGTTGATTATGGGACCGTCATGAAACTGATGGGCAGGATCTCGGCCGCGGGATATCGGCGCGTGGCGCTCGTGACGGACGTCGAGCAGGGGGCAGGACGTTAGTGGCGTGACCGCGGGCAATGAGGACAGCCTATACCATATCCGGGATTGGGCATGGCGCTGTCTTGCTGTGGAGCATCTGGTCGCTCGCGGCGAACCCGCTTCCACTTCCTCCCCATGATGCGTTGCCGGTCGATCTCGTAACGTCGGAGGAACTCTCCAAGGTCACCAAAGGCATCAAGACTGCTCCCCAATCCGAAACGCCAAAGCCACTCGTCGAGAAAGTCGCTGAGGCCAAGCCGGTCGAAGACCCAACCGCCAAGGTCGTCGAAAATAAAGAGGTAAAGGCAGCGCGCGAGACCGCCTCACCTCCTGAAGCAAAGCCGCCCGACGCCAACCCTGCTGAAAAAAAGCACGCCGAAACCAAGATCGATCCTATCGCGCAGGAACTGGCAAAGGAGGAGGCGAAGAAACCCGAGCCAAAAAAAGCCGAGCTCAAGCCCCCTGCCCCGCCGAAAAAACCCGCGCCGCCGGCGCCCAAGTTTGATCCCAAGCAGGTGGAGGCTCTGCTTGACAAGCGCGACGCAACGCGCATGGCGGCAGCAGGCGACGTTCCAAACAACGCGCCCTCGCTTGGTGTTGCTAACGGCGATGCCACGCGCTTGTCGCAGAATGAGTTCGACGCATTCAGGAAACGGCTGGAAGAATGTTGGAGCCCCCCACCGGGTGTCGACAGCACCACCAAGCTGAGCGTGGTGCTCCGTGTCCTGTTCAAGTCGGATGGCTCGGTTGCAAGACCTCCCGATCTGGTGCAGGCGCCCGCTTCGCCGCTCGGTCCTGCAATGGCTGAAAGCGCCAAGCGCGCAATCCTGCGATGTCAGCCGTTCAAGATGCTCAAACCCGAGCACTACGATCAGTGGAAGGACATCGAGATCAACTTCGATCCCCAATACATGCTCCGCGGCTAGCGGCGCGCCACAACAGAGAAATCTTGCGGCATGAACGACACGAACTCGGTCAACTCGCGGCGCTTCATCACAAAGCGTTTGAGCCGGCGGCGCGCGCTCATGCTCGGTGCCGGCTCACTCTTGGGACCGATGCTGGGATTTTCGCCCTCACCTGCACGAGCGGTTGTCAGGCTCGATGTCACCCAGGGCAACATCCAACCGATGCCCATTGCCGTGCCCGATTTTGCATCGGTCGCTACCCAGGATCCTGCTGCCGGGCGCAACATCAGTGCGATCATTTCCTCCAATCTGCAGCGCTCGGGTTTTTTCGCACCGATTGATCCCGCGGCTTTCCTTGAGAAACCAACCGTAGACGCAATGCCGCGGTTTGCGGACTGGCGAGCGATCAACGCGCAGGCACTGGCGCTCGGCCGGATCACCCAGAGTGAGGGAAGAGTAAAGGCCGAGTTTCGGCTCTGGGATGTCTTCGCGGGTCAGCAGCTGCACGGGCAGGGCTATACCACCACCGCCGAGAACTGGCGCCGCATCGGCCACATGATTTCAGATGCCGTCTACGAAAAGCTTACCGGCGAGAAGGGCTATTTCGACAGCCGCGTGGTGTTCGTCGATGAAACCGGCCCGAAAGAACGGCGCATCAAACGTCTTGCGCTCATGGACCAGGACGGCGCGAATGTTCGCTACCTCACGCGCGGCGATGACCTCGTGCTCACGCCACGCTTCTCCTCCTCCGCCGACACCATCACCTATATGTCCTACGCGCAGGGCGAGCCGAAGGTCTATCTGATGAATATCGAGACCGGCCAGCGCGAGATTGTCAGCAACTTTCCCGGAATGAGCTTTAGCCCGCGCTTTTCGCCCGACAGCCAGCGCGTAATCTTCAGCCTGCAAAACGGCGGCAACTCCAACCTGTTCGTCATGGATTTGCGCTCGAAGGCAACGACGCGCCTCACAGACACCCAGGTGATTGACACAGCGCCCTCCTATTCACCCGACGGCAGCTACATCTGTTTCGAATCCGACCGCGGAGGCAAGCAGCAGATCTACGTCATGGCTGCGGGCGGGGGACAGGCGCAGCGCATCAGCTTCGGCGATGGCGTCTATTCCACGCCGGTGTGGTCGCCGCGCGGCGATTACATCGCCTTCACGAAACAGTTCGAAGGCAGGTTCGCCATCGGCATTATGCGCGCCGACGGTTCCGGCGAGCGCATTCTTACCGAAGGCTATCACAATGAAGGTCCGACCTGGGCGCCGAATGGACGCGTGATCATGTTCTTCCGCGACCCCGGCGGCAATGGCGGACCCGCCCTCTACACCGTTGATGTCACAGGGCGCAACGAGCAGCCGGTCAAAACGCCGAGCTATGCCTCAGATCCGTCGTGGTCACCGCTCTTGCAATAAGGCGGCCTTCGTAAAATGCAGCCGGCAGGGCCTACAAGCTGCCGCATTCACGGGGCATTAACCAATATGAAAGGTTTCGGCCTTCCTCTGCGTTTGTGGGATCGGGGCAACACTTCATCAAGCCTGCTGAAAACCATGGCTTAACCACGCACCTGATAGACGTGCGGCATGTCCGGTCGAGAGGGGACCACTGGAGGCACCGGAATGACGAATGTTGTGCGTGCTATGCAGCGCGCAAAATTTGCGAGCTTTCTGATGCTTGCGCTTGCGGTGGGGGCCTGCGCGAACCGGGCCAACGATCCCACGCAGGCCGCCGGCTCCGCCGCCCCGGGAAGCCAACAGGATTTCGTCGTTAATGTGGGCGATCGCGTTTTCTTTGAATCCGACTCTACCGAACTGACCTCGCAATCGGTGGCCACGCTCGAAAAGCAGGCACAGTGGCTGCAGGTCTATAACCAGTACACCTTCACCATCGAGGGTCACGCCGACGAGCGGGGGACGCGCGAGTACAACATCGCGCTTGGCGCGCGCCGCGCGCAGACGGTGCGCGACTATCTTGCCTCGCGCGGCATCAGCCCGCAGCGGATGCGAACGATCTCCTACGGCAAGGAGCGCCCGGTTGCGGTGTGCAACGACATTTCCTGCTGGTCACAGAACCGCCGCGCGGTAACGGTGCTCAATACCAGCTCGTGAAATAGGATACGGGGGAAGGGGACAGCCGGCGCCTGCGGGCGCCGGCTTTGTTTTGCCCGCCAGCATCAGCTTGCCAAGCCACGAGAAAGGCATGATCGTGCGGGCGAATAGATGCCGCAGCCCGATTGGATCGGCACGAGGAGGCTCAGTCAAATGATCAGGGCGGGCCCGCTGTCCCCTGCTTTGGCTGCCGCATTTGTCGTGATCGTCTCGGCGTGTGGCCGGGACAACAGCTACGTGGCGCCGCCCCCGCCGCAGGTGCGGGTTGCCTTGCCGGTGCAGCAAGAGGTGACGCGCTATGTGGAGGCAACCGGCAACACCGCGGCGGTGAACAGCGCAAATCTTGTGGCACGCGTGCCGGGCTTCCTGCAGGCGATCGAGTATCGCGACGGTGACGATGTCAAGCAGGGCACCACCCTCTTCATCATTGAGCCCGAGCCCTACAAGCTCAAACTTGAACAGGCTCAGGCCGGCGAGGCCGCTGCGCAAGCGACTCTGAAACAGACCGAAGCGGAATACGACCGCCAGGTCGAGCTTGCCAACCGTCAGATCGCATCGAAGTCCACGCTTGAGAACGCAACCGCCAATCGCGACTCCGCCCAGGCCAAGCTCAAGCAGGCGCAGGTCGATACTGAGCAGGCTGCGATCAATCTTGGCTACACCGAGGTCAAGGCGCCATTCGACGGCATTGTCACGGCGCGCCAGGTCTCGCTCGGCGAGCTGGTGGGGGCGAACGGCCCGACCCAGCTCGCAACCATCGTCGCGACCGATCCGATCTACGTGAACTTCAACGTCGGCGAGCAGGAGGTCCTGCGAATGCGGGAAGAAATCAAGCGGCAAGGACTCAGCCCGCAGGACCTGAAAAAAATACCGGTCGAGGTCGGCCTGCAAAGCGAAGAGGGATACCCGCATAAAGGCACGCTCGATTACGCCGCACCGTCGGTGAGCCAGGCAACCGGCACGCTCGCTGTGCGCGCGATCCTGTCCAACCCGAACCGAACGCTGCTGCCGGGCTACTTCGTTCGCGTGCGGGTTCCTTATGAGCGGCAGAGCGCGCTGCTCGTGCCGGAGGTGGCGCTTGGAAGCGATCAGAGCGGGCGCTATGTGCTCACCATCGGGAAAGACAACGTCGTAGAGCAGCGCAAGGTCACGATCGGCCCCACGATCGGAGACTTGCGCGTGATCGAGACCGGGCTCAAGCCGGACGATCAGGTCGTTATTGATGGCATCCTGCGCGCCATCCCCGGCACGAAGGTCAACCCGGAAATTGCGAACATTACCGCCGCCGCAACAAAGTAATCGCGCCCGCGCATGATCGCTGATTTCTTCATCGCACGGCCGGTTCTCGCCAACGTGCTTGCGATTTTGACCATGGTGATCGGCGCCGTCGCGCTTTTCGCGTTGCCGGTGGCGCAGTATCCGGACGTGGTACCGCCGACCGTGCAGGTCACGACCCGCTATCCCGGAGCCAGCGCCCGCACCGTCGTCGATGCTATTGGCTTGCCCATTGAGCAACAGGTCAATGGCGTCGAGGGCATGATCTACATGCAGTCCTACAGCGGCGCCGACGGCAGCTATTCGCTCACGGTGACGTTCAAGATCGGAATGGACCTCAACCAGGCGCAGGTGCTGGTGCAAAACAGGGTGTCGAGCGCTCTGCCCTTGGTCCCGCAAGCGGTGCAGGCGCAGGGCGTCATCGTGCAGAAGAATTCCACGGCCATTCTGCAGATCGTGACGCTGACGTCGCCCGATTCGCGTTACGACAGCCTCTATCTTGCCAACTACGCAACCATCAAACTCAAGGACGAGATCGCTCGCCTGCCTGGAGTGGGAAATGTCGTGGTGTTCGGGGCGGGGCAGTATTCCATGCGGATCTGGCTTGATCCGGACAAGATGCACGCTCGCGCGCTCGTTCCCCAGGACGTCATCCAGGCGCTGCAGCAGCAGAGCGAGCAGGTAACGGCGGGTCAGATCGGCATGCCGCCGGCCCCTGCCGGGCAGGCATTCCAATACACCCTCAATGTGGCCGGCAAGCTCAGCGATCCAGCCGAATTCGCCGACGTCATCGTCAAGACCGGACGCGCCGGCGAGGTCACACGGCTGCGCGACGTCGCGCGCATCGAGCTTGGCGCACAAACCTACGGCCAGGTCTTCACGCTCGACGGCAAACCGGCGGCGGGCCTGGCAGTGTTTCAGGCGCCGGGAGCAAACGCGCTCGATGTGGCGGGCGGGGTGCGCAAGAAAATGGCGGCGCTTGCGCTCGAATTCCCGCCCGCCCTGATATCCGACATTCCCTTCGATACGACGAAATTCGTCAAGCAGTCGATCGACGAAGTGTACAAGACGCTGATCGAGGCGGCGCTCCTGGTCCTGGTCGTGATCCTTGTATTCCTGCAGGACTGGCGCGCCATGCTGATACCGACCACGACCGTGCCGGTCACCATCATCGGCGCGTTTGCGGCAATGGCGGCGCTTGGTTTCACGGTCAATTTCTGCACCTTGTTCGCGATCGTGCTGGCCATCGGCATTGTGGTTGACGATGCCATCGTTGTGGTCGAAGGCGCCGTTCATAACATCGAGAAAGGCATGTCGGGGCGCGATGCCGCAAGCGCCGCAATGCGCCAGCTGTTTGGGCCCATCATCGGCATTACGCTCGTGCTCATGTCGGTGTTTCTGCCGGCTGCTTTTCTGCCCGGACTGACCGGGCGCATGTTTGCACAGTTCGCCCTGGTCATCGCCGCAACCGCCCTCATCAGCGCGATCAACGCCGCAACGCTCAAGCCGACGCAGAGCGCACTCTGGCTGCGACCGGCAGTTCCGCCTGCGCAACGCAACATCTTCTATCGCGCATTCAATCGCGGCTATGAACGCCTGGAGCACTGGTACACGAGATTGATCACGCGCATGGTCGAGCGTAGCGCACTGATGGCGCTCGCGGCGGTGGCGCTGATGATCGTCTCCGGGGTCGGCTTCTACCGTCTGCCGACGGGATTCCTTCCGATCGAAGACCAGGGCTACATGATCGCGCTGGTGCAGCTGCCGCAGGGCGCCTCGCTCGAACGCACGCAGAAGGTGCTGGAGAAAGTGTTTGATGCTACGCACAACACACCGGGCGTCGCGCAGGTGATTACGATCGCCGGCGTCTCTCCGCTCGATAACAGCGCGACCCTCGCCAGTTCAGGGGTAGCCTATATCGTGCTCAAAGACTGGAGCGAGCGCGGCAAAGGCGAGGATCTGCCTTCGCTGTTCAAAGGCTTGAATGCCGCTCTCTCTGCAATCGAGGAAGCGGATATTCTGGTGATGCCGCCACCGCCCATTCAGGGCGTGGGCAATGACGCCGGATTCAACCTGCAAGTCGAGTTGCGCGACGGCAGCTTCGATCTGGCCAAGCTTCAGAGCGTCACCAATGCAATCGTCGCGAATGCGAAGACGCAATCGGCCGTGCAGCTGGTCCTGTCTTCATTCCGCTCCAGCGTTCCGCAGTACACCCTTGCAGTGGATCGGGTGAAAACACAGACTGTGGGGGTTTCGCTCGATCAGGTATTTGCGGTGCTCGCGGGCTATCTCGGATCAAGCTACGTCGATCAGTTCAACAAGTTCGGCCGCGTCTTCCAGATTTACGTGCAGGCCGATTCGCAGGCGCGGCTGCGACCCGAAGACATCAACAATCTAACCGTGCGCAACAAGGACGGAGACATGATCCCGCTCGGCACGCTGGTGAAGATCACGCCTAGCGTGGGCGCGTCCTTGATCAGCCTGTTCAATCTCTACCCCTCGGCAACAATCATCGGTCTGCCCGCGCAAGGGTTCTCCTCCGGCGAGGTGATGACGCTCATGGAAGAAATCGCGCAACGCACGCTGCCGCCCGGAATGGGCATTGAATGGAGCGCGATGTCCTATCAGGAGAAGATCGTCGGCCAGCAGATGTACATTGTCTTCGGGCTCGCGCTGCTGCTCGTTTATCTCGTGCTGGCCGGCCAATATGAGAGCTGGGACGCTCCGATTTCCGTCATCCTGGCGGTGCCGCTGTCGTTCATCGGCCCTGTAGCCGCGCTCTCGCTCCTCGGCGGCAGCGGACTCAACAACAACCTTTACGTTCAGATCGGACTTGTCCTGCTGATGGCGCTCTCGGCCAAGAATGCAATCCTGATCGTCGAGTTTGCGCGCGAGCTGCGCGCCAAAGGCGAGCCGATCCTGGCCGCGGCCGTGGCTGCGGCACGCGCGCGCTTGCGGCCGATCCTCATGACTTCGTTCGCGTTCATTCTCGGCGTGGTACCGCTCGTGCTCGCCACCGGCGCCGGCGCCAGCGCGCGCAAGTCGATCGGCATCACGGTGTTCACCGGCATGCTCGCTTCGACCTGTCTCGCGGTGCTGCTCGTGCCGTCCTTTTTCGTGCTGGTGCAGCGGTTTGAGGAGTGGCGCACCGCACGCAAGAAGCCGGCGTCGGCCGGCGTGCCTGCGAAATAGCGCCGGGGCGCTTTGCGGCGACACGCCATCCAACAGTCACAATTTGGACGCAGGAATCGTATCGCATTGCGCAACTCCGGCAATATTGTTCAAACGATGAATCGCTTCGGGCTTCGACGCGCATCCATGCTCGCCTTGACGGCCGTTGTCGTTGCTTGCGCGAATGGCCCTGCACGCGCGCAGGAAGGCGAGCGGCCGGGCGGCCTGTTTGATCTCATCTTCGGCGGGAGCGAGCGCATGAGCGGCGATCGCAGCGTTCAGGCCGTCGAGCACACAGCCCAGGCAAGCGGCCCTGATGTTGTGATGCGCCTCGAGCGGCTTGAAAGCCAGATCAGGCAGCTCACCGGTGTGATCGAGCAGCTCCAGTTCCGCAATCAACAGTTGGAGAGTCTGGTCCGACGCATGCAGGAGGATCAAGACGGCAGGCGCCCGCAGGGACGCTCGCAATATACCCCCGGCACGTCTCCTGCGCCCCCCGCTTCGTCTCCCACTCCGCCGCCGGCTTCGTATCCCGCCCGGCGGGGCGATGCTTTCGATCCGACGCTCAATCCCAATGCACCCGGCGCACCGCACACACTCGGATCCATTCCCGGCACAGCCCAGCCGAGGGCGGGCGAAATGGCCGATGCTTCGGCCGGTGTGCCAGGACATGTGCAAGGCCAAGTGCAGGGACAACGAGGTGCCCCGCTCGATGCTGCAACCATGCCACCATCCGGCAGCGCCTCGCTGGCGCCCACGCTGCCCCCCTCGCAGACCCCCAAAGACGAGTTCGATCTCGCCTATGGATTTGTGCTGCGCAGAGACTATGCGCTCGCCGAGGACAGCTTTCGACGATTTCTAAGCAAATATCCCAACGAGCGGTTGGCCGGAGATGCCACCTTCTGGTTCGGCGAAAGCTTGTTTCAGCGACAGCACTTCCGGGACGCCGCCGAGGCATTCCTGAACGTGTCAACGAAGTTCGAAGGCAATCCCCGGACGCCGGATGCACTGCTTCGGCTCGGCCAATCGCTTGCAGCGCTGGGTGAAAAGGAAGCGGCATGCGCCTCGCTGGGCGAGGTGCTGCGGAAATTCCCGCGTGCCTCGGTCGCAGTTAAACAGGGGGTCGAGCGAGAACAGAAGCGTGTGCGCTGCTGAGGCTGCGCGGCCCATTTCTCTCATCGAGGCAAAGCGACTCTTTCATCCCCTGGCGCATGCGCGAGTTCTCGTTTTGGCGGTCTCAGGCGGCCCGGACTCCACGGCGCTCCTGGTCCTTGCCGCACGCTGGCGCCGCGCGCGCATGTCCGGCCCAAAGCTTTTTGCTGCCACCGTCGACCACGGCCTGCGCCCCCAATCGAAACACGAGGCGCGCGCCGTTTCTCGTCTCGCACGTGCGCTCGGGGTGCCGCATCACACGTTGCCGTGGAGGGGGAAAAAGCCGGCCACAGGAATTCAGGAAGCTGCGCGAGCGGCGCGCTATCGGCTGCTCGCGGATTTTGCCCAAGCGACCGGGGCGGATCACATTGTTACCGCGCACACGCTCGACGATCAGGCGGAAACGGTGCTCATGCGCATGTGCCGTGGCAGCGGACTGACCGGGCTCGGCGGCATGCGCAAGGTGACGCCCCTTTCGCCTTCCCTGCGCTCAGCGCGCACAGCGCGGCGGGTGGCAAGGTCGGGCGATGTCTTGCTAATGCGGCCCCTGATCGAGATCTCCAAGGCACGGCTGATTGCGACGATCGAGCGCGAAAAAATTGCGTTCAGTGAAGATGCTTCGAACCGCGATCCGCGTTTTGCCCGCGCGAGGTTGCGCGAGATCATGGGTGTGCTGGCGGGGGAAGGTCTTGACGCGGGGCGGCTTGCGACTTTCGCGCGCCGGCTGCGGCGCGCCGATGCCGCGTTGGAAACAGCAGCCGATACGGCAGCGAGGACCGTCTCGCAGTGGCCATGGTCAATGGAAGGACCGATCATCTTTGATCGGGACGAATTTCTCAACATTCCCGCCGAACTCGGACTGCGACTCCTTGGGCGCGCCGTCGGCCATGTCGGCGACGAAGGGCCGGTCGAGCTCGGAAAACTGGAGCGATTGTACGAGACGCTGGTGAGCGGAAAGCGCGCTGCTGGCGAGGGCTTGCGCGGCACGCTGGCCGGTGCCGTGGTCGCAATGGGTGAAAAGGGCCTCACCGTGGAGCGCGCACCCCCTCGCCGGCGGCAAACAGCGCCGCAATCTCTTAACCACGGATCGAGAGAAGCGCCCGTGACCGCGCGCAAGAGCGCTGCAACCAAAAGAAAAATAAAGAAAAAAGGCGATTCTGCCAGCCGAAGGTTGGCAGAAGGTCGCTTGGCACTTAGATTGTACCGCGGACGGAAGCGACTCGCACCTGCGCGCCACAGGAACAGGCTGGCGGCTCACCGGCGGCCATGAAGGACACGGGATGAATGCCAACCTGCGTAACTTCGCCCTATGGGTGATCATCGTCCTCCTGCTGCTCGCGCTTTTCACGCTCTTCCAAAATCCTGGCCAGCGCACGACCTCCCAGGACATCTCATTCTCTCAGCTGCTCAACGAAGTGGACCAAGGTCGCGTGCGCGACGTCCTGATCCAGGGGCCGGAAATTCACGGCACCTTCACGGACGGACGCAGTTTCCAGACCTACGCCCCCAACGATCAAACCCTGATCCAGCGCCTCTATGGCAAGGGCGTTTCCATTACGGCGCGCCCGCAGCAAACCGACGTGCCCTGGTTCGTATCGCTCTTGGTCTCATGGCTTCCTTTCATCGCGCTCATCGGGGTGTGGATTTTCCTTTCCAGGCAGATGCAGGGAGCGGGCGGCAAGGCGCTCGGGTTCGGCAAGAGCCGGGCCAAACTTCTGACCGAAGCGCACGGGCGCGTCACGTTCGAGGACGTGGCTGGGGTCGATGAGGCGAAGCAGGATCTGCAGGAGATTGTCGAGTTCCTGCGCGATCCCGGAAAATTCCAGCGGCTGGGCGGACGCATTCCGCGCGGCGTGCTGCTGGTGGGCCCTCCCGGAACCGGCAAGACGCTGCTGGCGCGTGCCATCGCGGGCGAAGCCAACGTTCCCTTCTTCACCATTTCGGGCTCGGATTTCGTCGAGATGTTTGTGGGCGTGGGTGCTTCGCGCGTGCGCGACATGTTCGAGCAGGCGAAGAAGAACGCGCCCTGCATCATCTTCATCGATGAGATCGATGCCGTAGGCCGTCACCGCGGCGCCGGGCTTGGCGGTGGCAATGACGAGCGCGAGCAAACGCTGAATCAGCTGCTGGTCGAGATGGATGGCTTCGAGGCCAATGAGGGGATCATTCTGATTGCGGCAACGAACCGGCCCGACGTGCTCGATCCGGCGTTGCTGCGGCCTGGCCGTTTCGATCGACAAGTCATTGTGCCCAACCCGGATGTGGTAGGGCGCGAGCAGATTCTCAAAGTTCACGTGCGCAAGGTGCCGCTTGCTCCCGACGTCAACCTCAAGACCATTGCCCGCGGCACGCCCGGTTTCTCCGGCGCCGATCTGATGAATCTCGTGAACGAGGCCGCCCTTATGGCGGCCCGACGCAACAAGCGCATGGTCACGCAGATCGAGTTCGAAGATGCCAAGGACAAGGTGATGATGGGCGCCGAGCGCAAATCGCTCGTGATGACCGAAGAGGAGAAGCTGCTTACCGCCTATCACGAGGGCGGCCACGCGATCGTGGCGCTCAATGTGCAGGCGACCGATCCTGTGCACAAGGCCACCATCATTCCGCGCGGCCGCGCGCTCGGCATGGTCATGCAGCTGCCTGAGCGCGACAAGCTATCCATGAGTCTCGAACAGATGACCTCGCGGCTTGCCATTATGATGGGCGGCCGCGTGGCCGAGGAACTCGTCTTCGGAAAGCAAAAGGTCACTTCCGGTGCCGCCTCCGACATCGAGCAGGCGACCAAGCTCGCCCGCATGATGGTGACGCGCTGGGGATTGTCCGAGCAGCTCGGTACCGTCGCCTATGGCGAGAACCAGGATGAAGTCTTCCTGGGTTACCAGGTGGCGCGCCAGCAGAACGTCTCGGAGGAAACCAGCCGCAAGATCGACGCCGAGATCAAACGGCTCGTCGAAAGCGGCTATGCCGAAGCGCAACGCATCCTCAATGACAGGCGGGCCGATCTGGAGACGCTCGCCAAGGGGCTGCTCGAATTTGAGACGCTCACCGGCGACGAGATCAAGGATCTGCTGGCGGGCAAACGGCCGACGCGGGAGTCGGTCATCGAGCCGGCAGTGCCGCGCGGATCTGCCGTTCCGCCAGCTGGCAAGCCCCGGCCGCGGCCGGAAACCGGGGGCCTTGAGCCACAGCCGCAGGCTTAAGCAGGCAGCGCGGCTTGCTGCCGTTGCTCGATCTCAATGGGCGCAATGGCTCGCGCGATCGATGCGCCTCCTGATGGTGCCATAGGATTGCGGCCGCGCGCCAGATCGTAGCTGACCTCGTTGCACCGCCCATAGCCGAGCGCAGCACGGCTGCCGTAAACGCCGTCCAAATACCGCCATATCCATGCGGTTTGGGTCATGCTGCGGGAGGGCGACCCAATGCAGAAGGCTCTGATTGCGCTCCTGCCGGCTGTGCTCATGGCAACGCCGGCAGCAGCACAGCACGCGGAAAAGGCACTCGCGCCGCGCGCGACTCCCGCGC
>CATPCO010000514.1 GCA_955652925.1 uncultured Xanthobacteraceae bacterium
GAGTAGGGCTGACCGAGATCGTTTCCTTCACGGCTCCTCAAAACGTCAGATCGATTCGCGTGATGCAGCGGTTGGGCATGACGCATGATCCGACTGACGATTTCGAGCATCCCCGTTTGCCGGAGGGCCACCGGCTACGACGTCACGTCCTTTACCGGCTCAGCCGGAAACGTTGGGAGGTGCTTACCGGCGGCGATGGGCCATAAGGAGAGGTCCCTATCAGGCGAGACCGCGGCTTGCCGAGGCGATCAGGTTGCGGGTTTCCGAGATCTCGCCGTCAAACATGTGCCAACCGCCGGTGATTTGGTCGATTACCGCGCTGGCCTCTTCGAAGCGTTCCCGCTGGGCAAGGAATTTGGCCAGGTCGACCATCGCAATTGCCCTCGGCCAATGGAACGGAGTGTTGATCACCACCTCCGCACTGTGATGCAAAGCGGATTCTGCTTCGGCATCACGTCCCTGCGCGCCTCGAAGCATGCCAAGCTGGTCATAGACCTCCGATGTTCCAGTGACATCGTCGGGGCGCAGGGCCTCGAGGGCGCCCAGAATGAGCCGATCTGCCGTCTCTATGTCTCCGAGCTCAAGCGCAGCGCGGGCTCTCAGCCCAAGAACTTCTGCCCGATTCCATCGCTCACCGCTCGACTCGCTCAACTCCACAGCCTGATCGAGGACTCGAGCCATCTCCTCGTATCTGTGTTGCAGCTGAAGGGAATACGACATGAAGCGCAGCGCACTTACTTGCTGCTGGACCGCACCCGCATCCTCAGCAGCGCCAACAAGCTCCCGATAAACGCGGATAGAGGCGTCAAATTGGCCCGCTTGCAGCAGCCTGAGTCCATAGCATGACATCAGCATGAGAGCGATATTCCTCAGCCCAAGCTGGTTCGCCAGCGTGTCAGCTTCGGCCAAATAGATATCGGCTTTCTGCGGATCGCCTGTCAGCAGCTCGACATGAGCCAGGCGGTGGAGGATCTGTGCGGCTTGGGCGCCGTCGGAAATTGCTCGCGCCCGTCCCAGGAGGTCCTGGTTGATCCGGACATAGTCTTTGAGTTGACCTCTTTCATACTGAAGCATTGCCCCGAGGTGCCGAGCCTCGATCTCTCCCGGGACGTCGCCCGCGCGTTTGCATGCGTCGATGGCAAGGGCTGTGCTGCGCTCGAAGTCCTCAGATTTACCGCCGCGTGTGTAGTTGGAAATCCACAGTTCCGTCAGTCGCGCTGTAGCCACCACGTCGAGGAGGTTTCCTTCTTCGGCGAGACGAGCCGCCTCAGCAGCCACCTTGCCGGCACCGGCGTAGTCGGCTCGCATCATCATCGCTTGAGCCTCGAGCAGGTGAATCCTCGCGCGATACTCGAGGCCTCCACCGTCGGGGACAGCAGCCGCGGCGGTGCGAGCGTCCCGTAGCGCAGCCTCGAGGTTTTGAATGTCGTGCCGCGGCCGAGCGCGATCTGCAAGGGCGAGTGACCAATGCACCGCGCGGCGGGCCCGCGTCTCGAGCTGCTCGCCTTCCATTGCCAGCTCTCTCGATAGCGCGAAAGCCTGCTCGGCATGATGAGCCAGGATCTCAGCAAACTGCTGCGGGTTTCCAGCCTGGGACTCCAGCGCTGATCCAAAGCGATCGTGCAATGCCGCGCGCTGCGATTTCGGCAGTGAGGCGTACGCGGCATCTCTGATGAGCAGATGCCGAAAGCGCAGTTCATCATCAAATCTATCGGCAAACGTCACCAGGCCTTTTCGGCGCAGAGATTCGAGATCGGACTCGAGATTCGGGTCATGAACCAGCTCCTGCAGCTGCCTAAGCTCAAATCGCTCCCCGATGATGCTGGCTGACTGAAGGACACTCCGTTCGACCTCTGGCAATCCATCCAGACGGGCAGCCAATACCGCAGCGATGCTTTGCGGCACGTTGACCTGCGCGACTGAGGCGGTCGCCTTCCATTCGCCGTCGTCGCGAACCAGGCGGCCTTCATCGATAAGCATTTGAATGAACTCTTCGCAGAACAGCGGCGTGCCTGCAGAACGTTCGATGATCTGCTCTTTAAGGCCACCAGGCAACGCTTCGATTTCCAACAAGCGCCCGATCAAGGTCGCCGTTTCTTTTGGATTAAGGGGATCAAGGGTTATCGTCGTTGTGTTGGGCTTTCCGGCACCCCATCCAACATGCAACTCGCCGAACTCAGGGCGCGCCACGCAGACGATGACCATCGGCGCGTCGGCAACGCGCTCAGCCAGCTGCTCGATTGTCTCCAGCACGGGCGGTTCCGCCCATTGCAAGTCATCGATGACCGCAATCAACGGCGCCGACCGCGCGACTGCCTCAAGGTAATGCCTTACAGCCCACGCGATCTCCCTATCAACACGATCAATCGGCGTGTCCGGCATAACAGAATCAGCAGTTTCCAGTCCCAACATGACTGACAATCTCGCACGCAGAGCCGGCCGCTGCGGATCGTCGTTGAGCAGCTCGCCCAACCAACGATCGAGCTTGGTGAGGGCGGCATCGCGTTCGTCAGACAGGCTGATGGCAGTGTCCTGCCGCACCATCTCGACCAGCGGCCAGTAGGTGATGCCACGACCGTATGGAAGACAACGGCCGCGCAGAACTCGCGCCCCCGTGA
>CATPCO010000515.1 GCA_955652925.1 uncultured Xanthobacteraceae bacterium
ACCTCCGAGGGAGCATGCTCCTTGTAGACGAATGCCCGTTCGAGCGCGAGATCGACAAAGCCGGTGATCAGGTCGCCCGAGAAACTTGGGATCTGGCGCAACAGCAATTTGCTGCGCGAGGCGCCTTGCAACAGCTCCAGCACGTCGTGAATGGTCGCATCCGCCTTGTCGATCTTGTTGAGAAAGAGCAAACGCGGAATTTTCTGATCTTCCAGCTCGCGCAGGATAAGCTGCAGCTGCGCGATCTTTTTCTCGTCGAGCTCGCAGACCACAACCGCGGCATCCACCACGGGCAGCGCCGCGCGCATCTCGTGCACAAATTCAATCGATCCCGGACAATCGATGAACGTATAGTCGTCACCCATGAAATTGGTCGTGGCGACGGAGATCTCCACGCTCATGCGATGATGGCGGGCTTCCTTGCCGGCGTCGCCGACGGTATTGCCGGCCTCAACGGTTCCTTGCCGTGCAATGGCTCCGCTGCGCGCAAGAATCGCTTCGAGCAACGTCGTTTTGCCGCTTTGGAACGGGCCCACCAGCGCGATGCACCGGGGACCCGTGGCTCGTGTGCCGTTCTGTGCCATGACTCCTCCCAAATGCTTGAGATGCGGCCGCTCGGCGGCCATTTGCACCATCGTTTCAGGAGCGAGGGGGTATTGGCAAGAGCTATTGGCAAAGAGCTATTGGCAAGAACTATTGGCAGCAGCTTCCGCTCAGCGCCCCGCCGGCCGCAAACGCAAGTCAGCAACCCCGACCGCGAGGTTGAGACCGACCTGGCCGGAGACGGAAACCGGCTGCAATGCAACCGTGCGGTTCGAGCCGCCAATGAGTACGTTCGCGCCAAGGCCGGCTGCAATGGTCGCTTCGCCGCTCGCGCCGACATAATCTCCGGCGAGAAAGCCGGGGCCTCGATTGGTCTCGGTAAAGACACCCCAGACCATCACACCACCGGACGTGGCGCCGATATCGAGGCCGAACTTGCTGATCGTCCCAACATAGGTCTCGTGCGGCCCGGACTGATCCGGCGCGAACAGGCACGAGACCTCTTTCTGGGAACCGATAATAAATCCAAGACCCGCGGACACATCGCAGGTCAAAATGCCAGCCTTGATCCGTTGCGCAGCGGCCGGTGGCGTCGACGCAACGGCCAGTACGAGCGCGCCGGCCGCGATAAGATGACGGATCATCACAGGTACTCCATCAGAGCTACCGCAAGTTACCACAGAAGCGTTGGATCCGCCGGCAGGCTTCCTCCACGTCTTCCGTCTTGGTTGCATAGGAGATCCGGAACGCCGGGCCAAAACCGAACGGCGTGCCCTGCACGACGGCAACGCCTTCGGCTTCGAGCAGCTCGGTCACGAAATCCTCGTCCGTTGCGAGCGTCTTGCCGGTCGGCGCAGTTCTGCCCATGGTGCCCGCACAGGAGGGATACACATAGAACGCGCCCTCCGGCTTCGGGCACTGGATGCCACGCGCCTGATTGAGCATAGACACGCAGAGGTCACGGCGCTCCTTGAAGATCGCGTTATGCTTGGCGATGAAGTCCTGCGGGCCTTCGAGTGCCTCAACCGCTGCCCATTGCGCCACCGCGGTGGGATTCGATGTGGACTGTGACTGAATCATTGCCATCGCCTTGATCAACGGCTCGGGTCCGCCGGCATAACCGATCCGCCAGCCGGTCATGCAATAGGTCTTGGACATCCCGTTCACGGTCAGCGTCCGCTCGTAGAGTCTCGGCTCGATCTGGGCGGGCGTGGTGAATTCAAACTCGTCGTAGACGAGATGCTCATACATGTCGTCCGTCATCACGTAGACGTGCGGATGGCGCAGCAGGACGTCGGTTAGCCGCTTGAGCTCCGCGCGGGTGTAAGCGGCGCCCGTCGGGTTCGACGGGGAATTAAGCAGCACCCATTTTGTCTTGGCGCTGATCGCGCGATTGAGCGCCTCCGCAGTCATTTTGAACCCCGAACTCAACGTCGTTGGCACGGCAACGGGCTCGCCCCCGGCGAGCATGACCATTTCGGGATAGCTCACCCAATACGGCGCCGCCATCACGACCTCATCCCCGGGATCGAGCGTCGCAACGAAGGCGTTGTAGAGGACCTGTTTGCCGCCAGTGCCGACAATGATCTGGGAGGGCTGGTAGTCCAGTCCATTCTCGCGCTTGAATTTACGCGCGATCGCTGCCTTGAGCTCGGCAATGCCGTCGACCGCGGTATATTTGGCGGCCTTGCCGCCCTCGATCGCCTTGATCGCTGCGCGCTTGATATTCTCCGGCGTATCGAAGTCCGGCTCTCCCGCTCCCAGCCCGATGACATCGCGACCCGCGCTCTTGAGCGCGCGCGCCTTGTCCGTGACCGCAATGGTGGCTGACGGTTTGATGCGCTTGAGCGATTGCGCCAGCAAGGCCATGAGAATCTCCCGTCGAGTTTGGCGCTAAGTTCCTACTGGCCTCGCCCGCCCGGGGCAAGGCTCAAGCGTGCATGGCACGGGCATTAACGGCCCCGCAACACCGGAAATCGTAGGGTTGCCAGCATGGAGCGCGAGGCCCTGCGCATTCTCGATCGCCTGATCTGGGGAACGGTTGCCGCCGTTACGGCGGCCGTTTTGGCGGCTGCGCTCATAGGCAATTTTCGCATTGCCTGGAGCACCTTTATGGCCCCGGCGCTCGCCTGCGCCATTCTCGTCATGGGCGGCTGTTTTTATTCCCGCTGGCGCAGCGATCCTCGCCTTGCATCGGGCCTACTGAGCACCGCGCAGGTGATCGCGTTTGCCGCGGCGGGAGCCCCCCTTTCGTATCTTGCGGCGAGCGCAAACGCCCCCCTCTGCGATCATTGGCTCGATGCCTTCGATCGCGCGCTGGGCTTCGATTGGACGGCGCTCCTCGCCTGGATGAACGCGGCTCCGGAGGTCTATGCGGTGCTTCGCCCGATCTATCTCAGCCTGACGCTGCAAATGGCGACGGTGGTCCTTTGCCTTGCCTTCTCCGGGCGTCTGCTTTGGCTCCGCGTGTACACGCTTGCGTTCGTTTGCGTCGTCCTCCTCTCGATCGCCATTTCGGCCGTGCTCCCGGCCGCGGGGGCATGGCCCCATTACGGCCTCACCGGGGCCGATTCGCGGATTGTCCCCGCCGTGAGCACCAGCTGGCCTGTCTTCTATGGCTTGCGGGACGGATCGTTTCGGCTTCTGGTCGCAGTCGGCTCCGAAGGCATCATCACCTTTCCGAGCGTGCATGCCGCGCTCGCAATCATCGTGATTGCTGCGCTGTGGCCCATACCGGCCCTGCGGTTTGTGGTGATTGCAATCAATCTCCTGATGCTGCTCGCGACCCCCATCGATGGTTCCCATTATTTTGTCGACATTGCCGCCGGCGTCGCGCTCGCCGTTGCCTCTCTCGTCGCGGCCCGGGCAATCGCCGAACGCGCCTGCGCGCATGGGGTATTGATGACGGCCGCCCTCGCGCAAAGCCCGTGATTTTGCGGCGTGCTCGCGCTAAAATGCTGCCCCGGAAAAAGGCAACCTATTCGCGAGGAACGCCATGAAGCTCACGCCGGCGCAGATCGAGGCCTTCGACGAGCAGGGCTACATTTTTTTCCCCAACTGCTTCTCGGAAGAAGAAGTCGCGCTTTTGCGCGCCGAGGCAGAAGGTATTCTGCGCATGAACCGGCAGGAGGTGTGGCGCGAGAAGACAGGCGCGCCCCGCACCGCTTTCGCCGCGCATACCTATAGTGATGCGTTTCGCTTGATGGCGCATCACCCGCGACTGGTGGAACCCTTGCAGCAGGTATTCGGGGAAGGGGTCTACGTCCACCAGTTCAAGATCAACGCCAAGGCGGCATTCGAGGGTGACGTCTGGCAATGGCACCAGGATTACGGCACCTGGGCGCGCGATGATGGAATGCCCGAGCCCCGCGCGATGAACATCTCGATCTTTCTCGACGAGGTGTTCCCGATCAACGGGCCGCTCATGTTCATCCCGAGGAGTCACAAGCACGGGACGCTCGCCGCCGGTCATGACACCTCTACGACTTCTTATCCGCTGTGGACGCTGGATCAGGAGACCGTGACGCGGCTGTGCGCGCAGGCGGCTCCCCCGGGCGGCATCGGGATCGTTGCCCCGACCGGAAAGCCGGGCTCGGTGCTGATGTTTCACGGCAATCTTGTGCACGCCTCTCCGCCCAACATCACGCCCTATCCGCGCAAGATCGTGTATCTGACCTTGTGCGCCGTCTCCAACCACATCACCAAGTTCACCCGGCCGGAATGGATCGCACACCGCGATTTCACGCCGATCGTTCCGGTCGACGATGATGCGCTGCTTGCCTATGCGAGAGGCCGCCGGGTCGCCGCGGAATAGACCGCAATGTACACGCTCTATTCCATGCAGCGGTCCGGCAACAGCTACAAGGTACGGCTCTGCCTTGCCCGGCTCGGCATCCCCTATCGCCTCGTGGAAGTCGACATCCTCAAGGGCGAGAGCCGCACGCCGGAATTCCTGGCCAAGAATCCCAACGGGCAGGTCCCGCTGCTTGAAGCCGCCGCCGGGCGCTATCTTGCGGAGTCGAACGCCATCTTTTGGCATCTGGTCAGCGGGACACCGCTGCGTCCGGAGAACAGAATCGACCGCGCCGAAGCCCTGCAATGGATGTTCTTCGAGCAGCACAGCATCGAGCCCCACATCGGCGCCGCCTATTTCTGGCTGGCTCTGGTCAAGGGCGGCCGCGATCTGCAGCAGCACGCGCTGGAAGATTGGATGGAG
>CATPCO010000516.1 GCA_955652925.1 uncultured Xanthobacteraceae bacterium
GAGGAGCAGGGTGTGACTGTCAAGCGGGGGGACTACATTATAGTGCGTACCGGACAAATGGAGCGCTGTCTCAAGGCCGCAAGCTGGGACGGCTATCCCGGCGGCGATGCGCCCGGCTTTGCCTTCGAGACGCTCGATTGGATCGCGCGCACGGAGCTCGCGGCACTTGCGAGCGACACCTGGGGCTGCGAGGTTCGGCCGAACAATACCGAAGGCGGCATCAACCAGCCCTGGCACTGGATCACCATTCCCATCATGGGAATGACCATGGGGGAGATCTTTTACGTGAAGGACCTCGGCGACGACTGCGCAGCGGACAAGGTCTACGAATTCATGTTCGTCGCCCCCGCCATTCCGATCACGGGCGCGGTGGGATCACCGACCAATCCGCTCGCCATCAAATAATAAGCCGCCTGCAACCAGCGGCGGCTTGCACGTCGAAATCGAGAATGGAGGCTGGGATGACGTTCGCCGTCAATCCGTTGATCGCAGTCGGAGTGCTCGCCTCGACCGCTGTCACTGACGCAGCTTATGTGTTCTTCAACGCGGCCGTGACGAGCCGGCGGCGGGTCTGGGCAGCGAATTGGAGCGCGATCTGGTACCTCCTCTCCGCCTTCGCGGTAATCAGCTATACCGAAAATTGGCTCTATGTTGCCTTTGCCGCGCTCGGCTCGTGGCTGGGCGCCTTCGGCTCGGTCACCTGGCTGCATCGCACCCGGCCGCTCCGCCACGATCCTCCATGAAAGGTCCAGCATGCTCGGGCATAATCGAAGAATGAGCGGGGCGGAATGCCTCGCCGACATGTTGCAGGGATACGCGGTCACGCACGTGTTTCATGTGCCGGCGGTGCTGCGCAAAACCTTCGCCGTGATGGAGACCCGCACCGACATCCAGCGGCTGCATGTGCACGGAGAGAAGGCGGCCGCCTACATGGCCGACGGTTATGCGCGCGCGTCCGGCAAACCCGGCATCTGCATGGCCCAGGTGATCGGGGCGCTCAATCTCGCAGCCGGACTGCGCGACGCCTGGCTCGCGCACTCTCCGGTGATTGCGATGACCGGAGGCCGCGATCCGAAAACCAAGTTCCGCAAGGTCTACCAGGAGATCGATGATGTGCCGGCATTCGACCCGGTGACAAAATTCAATGCGACAGTCGACGACGTCGCGCGGTTTCCCGACATGGTCCGGCAGGCGTTTCGGGTGGCCACATCCGGCACGCCCGGTCCGGTGCATCTGCAATTCCGCGGCAACGAAGGGCAGATCGATGCTGAGGAAGCGGAGATGGAGCCGTTGTGCGAGCCGCAATTTGTTCGCGTGCCGCCATTTCGCCCGCGCCCCGACGATGCGAGCATCGCCGCGGCGCTCGCACATCTCCAGAATTCAGTGCGGCCGGTGATTGTCGCGGGCGGCGGAGTGCGGGCTTCGGGCGCGGCAGCCGAGCTGGTTGCGCTCGCGCAAGCGCTGGCGATTCCGGTCGCAACCTCGCTCAACGGCAAAGATTCAATCCCCGGCAATCACCCGCTCTCGGTCGGGGTCGTCGGCAGCTATTCGCGCGAGAGCGCGAACCGCGTAGTCAACAGTGCCGATCTCGTCTGTTTCATCGGAACGGAAACGGGCGGCATGACCACGCATTTCTGGACCGTCCCGAAGATCGGCACGCCTGCCATCCAGATCGATATCGAGGCGCAGGCGATCGGCCGTAATTATCCACTCGTTGCAGGTGTCAACGGCGACGCCAAGGTCATCCTCGCGCAGATGCTTGCGACCGCCGATCGGACAAGCGCGCAGGTGCGCAAGCCTTGGGTCGAAATGGCGCAGAAAATCGGTCGCGAGTGGTCGGCGAAATATCGCCCGGTGCTCGCCTCCGAGGCGGTGCCGATTCGCCCCGAGCGCATTTGTGCCGAGCTCACACGGCATATGCCCGATGATGCCATCGCCGTTGTCGATACCGGCCACGCCGGCATGTGGATGGGCGGGATGTTCGATCTTTCGAGTCCCCGGCAGAGCTACTTGCGCAGCGCCGGCCATCTCGGCTGGGCCTTTCCCGCCGGGCTCGGCGCGAAATGCGCCTGCCCCGAGCGGCCCGTCGTGGTGTTCACCGGCGACGCCGGACTCTGGTACCACATTGCCGAGATCGAAACGGCCGCGCGCTGGCGCATCAACGCGGTGATCGTCGTCAACAACAACGCGAGCGGCAATCAGTCCAAGCGCGGCTTTGACCGCGTCTACGGCGGCACCCAGACCGAGCAGGCGCGGGAATTGTGGACTTTCAGCAAGGTCAACTTCGCCCGCATCGCGCAGGACATGGGCGCGGCCGGGATGCGGGTCGAGAAACCCGGCGATTTCGCGCCGGCGCTCGAGCGGGCCTTGCGCGCGAACCGCCCTGTCATCTTGGACGTCGTCACCGACATCGACGCACTCGCGCCACTCGCGGTGACGTAGAACGTGTCGGTCGAGATCGAGCCAGCAGGTTCACCTCTCCGCGTCGCAAGTCGGGCTTGTCCGGAGCGCGAGCGCAAATCCGGGAACCGCTCGCGATCCCGGATTGCATGGGCAAAGTCATGCCAGCACTCATGATCGGTGCATCGCGCGATCCCGGCTACGGCCTGGCCTCAATCCCGATCGAATCTCGCTGCATTATTCTCGCATGAGCGACCGCTTGAGCCGGCGCGATGTTGTGCGAACGACGGGGAAGCTTGCCGCGGCCGGGTTATTGGGGATGGGCCGCGCGGCCATCGCGCGCCCGAAGCCGGTCGGCCCGGGTGGCGGAACTTTTTCGCATGTGGATTCCGTCCTGCGCGCGGCAACGCAGGCCGACGACCTGCCCGGCGTGGTGGCACTGGCCGCGACCGATGCTGGCATCGCGTACGAAGGCGTTTTCGGCAGGCGCCGGACGGACGCCGGGCCGGCGATGACCCGCGATACGGTCTTTCGCATCGCCTCCATGGTCAAGCTGATGACTTCCATTGCCGCGCTGCAGCTCGTCGAACAAGGCAGGCTTTCGCTCGATGCTCCCGTGCCCGATATCAAGCCTGAGCTTGGCTCGCCAGCGGTGCTTGACGGATTCGACGCGGCGGGAAAGGCGCAGTTGCGCCCGGCCAAACGCCCAATCTCGCTCCGTCACCTCCTCACCCATACATCCGGTTTCACCTACCGGCTCTGGGATGCAAAGGCGGTGCAATATGCCAAGGCAATCGAGCTTCTGCCCGCCGACGAGAAAAAGCGCGCGCCGCGCACGCCGCTGATGTTCGATCCCGGCGAGCGGTGGCAATACGGCACCAGCATCGATTGGGTGGGACGCATTGTGGAGCACGTCAGCGGCGAGCCGCTGGATGGCTATTTCAAAAAACACATCTTCGACCCGCTCGGGATGGGCGATTCCGGCTTCGTGATCGCGCCGGAGCAGCACGCCCGAGAAGCGCTGTCGCATCGACGCGGACCCGCCGGCGCGCTGCGGCCACAACCGCGGGCGCGCCAATCCTCGCAGCAATCCTCGCAGCAATTCTCGCAGCAATCATTCTCCGGCGGCGGTGGAATTTATTCGACCGCACCCGATTACTTGACGCTCGTCCGCATGCTGCTGCAAGGCGGCACACTCAACGGCGGCCGCATCCTCGGTCCTGAGACCGTCGGGCTGATGGGCCGCAATCAGATCGGCAGCATCGAAGCCGGCATTCTGAAAACCACCGTGCCGGGGGCCTCAAACGATGTCGATTTCTTTCCCGGCATCAGTCTGCGATGGGGCTTCGGTCACATGATCAACATGGACCCGGTTCCGGACGGCCGCAGTGCGGGCAGCCTGACCTGGGGCGGCCTGTTGAACACCTATTACTGGATCGATCCCGCCA
>CATPCO010000517.1 GCA_955652925.1 uncultured Xanthobacteraceae bacterium
AGTCGGTCTGTTACAGACGCGGGACAAAACAAAAGGCCCCGCGATGCGGGGCCGAGTTGCTCTGATCTTGTTAGGGTAATCGTAGCCTGGGTAGTTACCTCCGAGATCGCGTCAAATTCGAGGCCGACCGAAAAGAACATAGAATGTGACGAGGACGCACAGGCCGCAAGGCCAGCAATAAAAGCACTCTCAATCATGTGCCAGTCGGGAAGCATCTGAGCAACATAAGGCGGAATGCTGACGAAAATAATGATCCCAAACGCGCGCGGGGTGCAAGCGTTGAACCGCAATTAATTCGATGGCATTGGTCAGGGTTGCTGTCCTAGGCGCTGCTTATTGTTGAACGGACGACCTTGCAGGAACTGATAGCTTTCTTCGGTGGTGGTTGCGGCAATCCCCACCGATTTGCGAGAATACGCGCGGACGGAACTCACCGATGACGAATCGAACTGGCGATGAAATAAAACAAGAGAATATCGGCAAGATGGGCGATGAGCTTGGTGCGTTGTATTCAGCGCTGTGGCAAGAGTTGGCGATCGCTCATTTGTATTGGCATGAGTACGTCGAGCTTTTCGGAGCGAAGCCGGAGCGAGTCGATGTCATTAACAAAGCGGCTCCAGCATTTTTTCGAATGCTCCAGGATGAGCTGTGGGAGATGTCATTGCTCTATTTGGCTCGGCTGACAGATGCTCCCCATACGTTTCGGCAGGAGGATAAATCAAATCTCTCGATCCAAGCGCTTCTGCGCTGCGCGCCTTTGCGCACCCTACCCCTCTACACGGCCAGCCGGGCGAACCGGATAAGCGAGAAATGCCCGAGCGGCGGCATGGGGCGGCGCTCGAGAAAGCGCACCGCCGGATTGCCGGCTGCCCATTGGGCGAGACGCTGCCAGCGGAATTCGGGCCGCCAGCCGAGCCTGCGCGCAACCGGGGCAAAGCCCTGCTCGATGGCGCGGCGCAGGCCCATTTCCGCGCCGAGATGGTTGACCAGGATGATCTCGCCGCCCGGCTTGGTGACGCGGGCAATCTCGTCAAGAGCAGCCTCCGGATCAGGCACGGTTGTGATGACGTATTGCGCGACGACGGCGTCGAAGGTTGCGTCCGGGAAGGCGAGCTGCTGCGCATCCATGACCGCGAGCGCTTCGACATGGGCGAGCCCGTGCTCGGCAACACGCTCGTGCGCCTTGCGCAGCATGGGCTCGCAATAATCGACCCCGACCACGCGGTTTTTGGGCGAGTAGTCGGTAAGCGAAATGCCGGTGCCGATGCCGACATCGAGAATGCGCCCCCCTACCCGCTCGGCCGCCGCGATGGACGCCTTGCGGCCCGCTGCGAAGACGGCCCCGAAGACGAGGTCGTAGACCGGCGCCCAGCGGGTATAGGCCTTGGCAACCGTGCCGATATCGATCTCGCTCACGCCCACCCCCCGCTCTCTCCCTGTCGGTCTATAACGCGGCGGCAGGAGCGGAGCGGCCTGCGCGGGCCGGCAGCTCCGTTGCGGGAATGGAGCTGCGGATAAAGCCGCCGCCGAGAACGCGCGCCTGCCCCTCGGCCGCCTCGTAGAAAACGCAGGCCTGACCGGGCGAGACGCCCTCCTCACCCTCGACGAGATCGACCTCGATGCCGCCGGCGCCCCGGCTCAGCCATGCGGGCTGCGGCGGCCGGGTCGAGCGCACCTTCACGAACACTTCATGCCAGCCGGCGCAGAGCGCCCCATCGATGCCGCCTTCGCCCAGCCAGTTGACCTCGCGCAACCGCACGCGGCTTGTGCGCAGCGCCTCGCGCGGTCCCACCACCACGCGCCGCGCGGCGGCGTCGAGCCGGACCACATAGAGCGGCCGGCCGGCCGCAATGCCAATCCCCCGGCGCTGGCCGACCGTAAAGTGAATGATGCCGCGATGGGTGCCGAGCACGCGCCCGTCCGTGTCGACGATCTCGCCCGGCTCGGCGGCGCCGGGCCGAAGCCGCTCGATCACTTCGGTATAGCGGCCCGTCGGGACGAAGCAGATGTCCTGGCTGTCATGCTTGTCGGCAACCGGCAGGCCAAAGCGGCGCGCAAGCTCGCGCGTCTGCGCCTTGGTCATGTCGCCGAGGGGAAATCGCAGGAGATCGAGCTGCTCGCGCGTGGTGGCAAAGAGGAAATAGCTCTGATCGCGTTCGGCCTCGCGCGCGCGAAAGAGCGCGCGGGCACCGCCCGGCAGCACGCGCGAGGCGACGTAATGGCCGGTCGCCAGCACCTGCGCCCCGAGCTCCCGCGCGGTCGAAAGCAGATCGCGGAACTTGATGGACTGGTTGCATTCCACACACGGCACCGGGGTCTCGCCCGCCACATAGCTCTCGGCAAAGCGGTCGATCACCGTCTCCCGGAAACGGTTTTCGTAGTCGAGCACGTAATGGGGGATGCCAATCCGCTCGGCGACCGCGCGGGCATCGTGGATGTCCTGACCCGCACAGCAGGCGCCGGTGCGATGGACCGCCACCCCGTGATCATAGAGCTGGAGCGTCACGCCCACGACCTCGTAGCCTTCGGCCTTGAGGAGGGCGGCCGTGACCGAGGAATCCACCCCGCCCGACATGGCCACGACCACGCGAGTGTCCTGGGGCGATCCGGCAAGGTCGAGGCTGTTGAGCACGGGGAGTTTATCCTTCAACCGCAGCCCGGATGAGCGAAGCGAAATCCGGGGGGAGGCCTGCACTGCCCCTCGGCCGTTCCCGCATATCGCTTCGCTCATGCGGGCTACAGCCCTAGTATAGGCACTTCGGGCCAAAATCGCATCGGTTCTGTGAACGGCGTTTACCCAATTGAAACGATGAGCTTAGCCAAATTTTAAGCGGCCAATGGTAGGTTTGCACCCGAGTTGGTCAGTCGAGTGCGTGAGTAGTCACATGACGGAGCCCCTGCGACCAAGGGCCAAATATGTCATCGGGCCTGACGGCAGCCCGTTGACCATTGCCGACCTGCCGGCTCCCGGCACCAAGCGCTGGGTCATCCGCCGCAAGGCGGAAGTGGTTGCCGCGGTGCGCGGCGGACTGCTCTCCCTGGAGGAGGCCTGCAGCCGCTATACGCTCACGGTCGAAGAATTCCTGTCATGGCAGTATTCGATCGACCAGCATGGGCTTGCAGGTCTGCGCACCACGCGCATCCAGCAATACCGGCAGTAAGCGTTCCACATTGAGCTGATGAGCGCGCCGGCCTCATGGCGGGCGCTTTTCTTTGCGGCGCCCCGGAGGGCCTGCTCATCGTCCATGGCGGTGTCGAGCCAGCGGATTTCGTGCTAAGATGATGCGAAAGGTCCGCTCATGACATACACACGCTTTAATACCGCGCTCATCGTGGGCGCGGGGTCGGGACTCAGCGCCGCGCTCGCACGCGTGCTGGCGGCGGAGGGGATAAAGGTCACGCTCGCGGCCCGCAGCACGGATGATCTCGCCCCGCTTGCCAAGGAGATCGGCGCGCAGGCGCTTGCCTGTGACGCCGGCAAGCGAGCCGACGTCGAGAAGCTGTTCAGAACGCTTGATGGGGCAGCGGGCGCGCCCGAGATCGTGATCTACAATGCGAGCTATCGCACGCGCGGGCCGTTCGTCGACCTTGATCCGGTGGAAGTCGAAAAGGCGCTGATGGTCACCGCCTATGCCGGCTTCCTTGTCGGGCAGCAGGCCGCGCGCCGCATGCTGGCGAAGAAGCACGGTGCCATCCTGTTCACCGGAGCATCCGCGAGCATCAAGGGCTACGCCCAGTCGGCACCGTTTGCGATGGGCAAGTTCGCGCTGCGGGGATTGGCGCAGAGCATGGCGCGCGAGCTTTCACCGCAAGGCATCCATGTCGCGCACGTCGTGATCGACGGCGGTATCCGGAGCGCGCGCCGGCCCGAGCCCGGGGAAGGCGCCGATACGCTGCTTGATCCCGCCGCCATTGCCTCGACCTATCTCCATCTCATTCACCAGCCCCGCAGCGCATGGGCGTGGGAGGTGGAGCTGCGCCCCTGGGTGGAGAAGTTTTAAATCCCCATTGCCTGCTCAAAGGCGCGGCGCACCTGCGGTGGTTGGCCGTAGCAGTGGCGGAATGCCTTGAGGCGGGCGTTGAGCAGGGGATAGTTGGTAAAGTCGGCGAGCGCGATGCCCTCCCTCATTTCCCTCTTCTGATAGAACGGCAGCTCGACGCATTTCGCGACGTTTGAATTGCGGATCACGGCCTTCGGATCCCTGCCCTGCGCGACCGCGTCGAGATCGTTGAACAGCTGCTTGCGGATCATCACAATGCCCAGGTCGCCGGGGCCGAGATTCTCGCGCGTGCGGTCGGCGACCCGGCCTTGTCCGACCCAGGCGATGATGTCCTGGTTGATCACGTGACTCGTGATCCAGCGGCCGTTTTCGTCTTTGGTGGGACTGATCCAGGCCGGTACCTTTTCCTGCACATAGGGCTCGCGGCCTTTCGGCACGCGCATGAAAAACCACGCCACGCTGAGCGTGTTCTCGTTATCGACCGGCACGCGCCACTCGAAATGGTTGCCGAGGTAAAACCCGTTCGGCCATAGCGCAACGCGGCCCACGGTCCAGTACGGATTGTGCTCGTCTGAATTCTCGCGCACGCGCTTGTAGATGAACCCGTACTCGAACTCCTCGAATTTGAGCTTCAGGTGCTTGCTCGCATAGGGGCCCGTCTTGCCGGCAAGCCGTTGCGACCAGTTGTCGTGCATCCACTCGAAATGCACGGGATCGCAGGAGTTCTCCTGGCATTGCAGCCAATTGCAGGGAACGTCGGAGAGCACGATCTCGCGAAAGCCGTTCTCCCACGTGAACGGCTCCCACACCGGCAATTCGGGAGCAGGCTGCGGACCCATATAGGTAAACAGCAGACCGGCACACGCCTTGACCGGATATGCTTTGGTCCCGCAGCGCTCCTTGGCGCGCGAGTGCGGATTGACTGTGTCGTCGTAGGGCTGCTCGATACAGCGGCCGGCCTCGTCCATCAGCCAGCCATGATAATTGCAGCGAATGCCCCTCTCCTCGACGAAGCCGAAGGAGAGATCGGCACGCCGGTGTGGACAATGCCGGTCGATGAGACCGAAATGTCCGCCGATGTCCTTGTAGAGGACGAGGTCCTCGCCAAGGAGCCGTACCGGCTTGATCGGCTTTTCATCAAGCTCGCTCGCGCCGCCGATCGGCATCCAGTATCGGCGCAAGAGCTCCCCCATGGGCGTGCCCGGCCCGACCTGGGTCAGCATCCGGTTGTTCTCAGGCGATAACACCTGCGTCCTCCTTCTCCGAGGGCATCATCCTCCGCGAAGGCCAGTAATCATCTTATTCCAATCAGTACGGACGGATTACTGGATGCTCGCTTGCGCGGGCGGATGACGTTCGCCCGATCTTAGCTCTCCAGCCCGCTGGGAACATTCTTGTTTTCGCTGGTAAGATTCATGCCGGCGGCAAGCGCCATTGTCTCCATGAGCGCCGAGAAATCCTTTTCCAGATATTCCTTCGGATTGGGCTTGAGCGTGGCCGCGCCGAAGTGGCTTTGCAGCAACTCGCGCGTGGCGGCTGTGACCGGCATCGGCACGTCCCATTCGCGGCCAAGCGAAAGCCCGAGATCGATGTCCTTGCGCAGAAGCTCCGGCGTGAACGTCGTCGTCCAATCGAGATTGACCAGCGCCGGCGACTTATAGGCCGTGAACATCGAGCCCATGACGCTGTTGTTGATGAAGGCCAAAAAGGCGTGACGCGGAACGCCCATCTTGTTGGCGAGCAGCGTGATCTCGATCAGGTTCTCGATCACCACGCCCAGCATCACATTGTGGGCGATCTTGCACACGCGGGCGAGCTCGCCCTCGCCCACATAGGAAACGCCGCGCGGGGCGATGGCTGCCAACATGGGAGTGACGGTTTTGCATGCGGCTTCATTTCCCGAGATGACAGCGGAAAGTTTGCCCGCCTTGATCACCTTGGCGTTGCCGCTCACCGGCGCCGCGACAAACTCGCTGCCGAGCTGGCTGAGCCGGTCGCGAATGGCGGCTGATTCCTCGACCGCGATGGTGGAGCAATCGACGAAAATCTTCGGGATCTTTCCGCCATGCCCGGTAATGCTGTTCTTGCCGAAATAGACCTGGTCAAGGTCCTTTCCCGTCGAGACGATGGAGAAGAGGACTTCCACCTCCTTGAGTTCAACCAGGTTGCCGGCAATCTTGGCGCCCGCTTTGCCGAGTGGCTCGGCCTTGGAGCGCGTGCGGTTCCAGATCGAGACGTCATAGCCGGCCTTGAGCAGGCGCTCGGCCATGGGATAGCCCATGCGTCCCATGCCGATCCAACCGATCTTTTTCTTCTCTGCCATCACAACTCTCCTTGCTTGTGCCTCACGGCGGCGGTCCGTACATCCGCTCCGCCACGGCCTTGAACAGAATGAGGGCGGTGCGGCACCAGATCAGCACGATGATGACGCGCGCCAGCTGAAATCCCGCAATCACGGTTGCGTCGAGACCGAGCACTTTTCCCGTAAGCACCATCTCGGCAATGCCAGCAGGCGCAGTCGCGAGCACCATGGTCGGAACAGAGTATCCCGCGAGGGCGCCAAACGCGGCGCCGAACAGCGCCATGAATCCCGCAGCAAACACGACGACGACGAAGGACGCGCCCAACAGCCCAACGAGTCGCGTCAGGAATTCCGGCCTGAATGCAGCACCCAGCGCGGTTCCGATGACGATCTGGGCCGCAATCAGCAGAACGTCAGGCATGCGGCCTTCGAGCCACCCGAGATTGCTTGCAAGCGCGGCAAAGAAGAGCGGCACGATGAGCCAAGCATTGGGCGAACGCGTGCGCGAAAGAATCGCAGCGACGGTACCGGAAACCGCGAGCAGCGCGGCGAGGCCGAGCCAGGGAACGGCTGGCGTGGCAAGCAAAGCATTGCGCGCGCTGGCGCCGGCAAATGAAATCACCAGGAAAGGTGCGAATACGACAATCAGGGCAACCCGCGTGGTTTGCGCGACCATGATGGGTTCGACCTGCCCGCCGTATTGCGGCGCCAGCGTCATGGTCTCGACCACGCCCCCGGGAACGGTGGCAAAAAACGCCGTTGTGCGGTCGACGTTGGTCAGCCGCATGTAGATGAGGCCGCCGATCGCGCCGATGACGGTGGAGACGACGGCCGCTGCAATAATCAACGGCAACAAGGTGACAAGCTTTGCGACGACGGTTGCGGTGAACTGCAATCCCGTCGAAGTGCCGACCACGACCGTTCCCGCCGGCCGCCCCCACCGGATGAGCCGGACCGGCGCTCCGGCAAGCGACAGTGCCATAATGGTCACAAGCGAGCCGAGCAGCCAGGGCAAGGGAAGGTGGATCAAACGCGCAACGGATCCGCCCGCGAGGCCGGCACCAAGCGTTGCCGCCATGGCCAGTCCTGCGCCGAGCTGTTTGGGCCAAACTTGCGGGTTGGAGATTGCGGGCATGCAGAACGGCCGTGTTAACAGGCTGATGCGGGGGAATCCATATGCGTGTAGGGCGTAGCCCGGATTGAGCGCAGCGAAATCCGGGGGCGTTCCCGCGTTTCGCTGGGCTCAACGCGGGCTACGGAACTACGACTCCTCCGCCATGCAAGACCGCGGCCATGCAGGCGAACCCGCCCTACTCATTGCGCTATGGCCGCATTATCGTGATGCCATGGCCGACATCGCACCGATGACGACAGCAGCAATTCCGAGTGCGGGCTCGGCACCCGCGCGCGAGGAAAGCATCGCATGGATTATCGCGCGCACCGCGTTTCCGTTCCTCGTGGTCGCGCTCATCTGGGAATTCACGGCCCACCTCGGCGTGTTTCCGCCGCGGCTCTTTCCTCCGCTGGAGGAGGTGGCATCCGCCCTCGTGCGGCTCACCAGGTCCGGAATTCTGCCGCATCACGTGTTGGATACGCTTGTTCGCCTCATTGCGGGCTTTGCGCTCGCCGCGATCGCAGGTGTCGGCATCGGATTTGCCATGGGGCGCTCGCGCCTGGCGGAAGATGTCTTTCTTCCGCTCATCAGCATCGGCGCGCCCATCCCGGGAATAGCCTACGCACCGCTGTTCCTGCTCTGGTTCGGGCTGGGCAACACATCAACCGTGATCCTGGTCGCGTTCGTCTCGGCTTTCCCGATTGTCTTCAACACCTGGACGGGCGTGAAGGCGGTGAAAGAAATCTGGCTGCGCTCGGCGCAGGCCATGGGCGCGGACAGCCGGCGCCTGCTGCATCACGTGATCCTGCCGGGATCGCTGCCCTATATGCTCACCGGGCTGCGGCTTGGCCTCGCACAGGCATGGCGCATTCTGGTGGGCGTCGAGATGCTCGCGGCCGTGCCGTGGGGGCTCGGCTGGATGATTTTCGGCGCGCGTGAATTTCTTAATACCGACGTGATGTTGGCGGGCGTAGCCGTGATTGGCGCAATCGGTCTTGCGCTCGAAAAGCTCGTGTTCCAACGGCTCGAGCGCTTGACCGTCGTGCGCTGGGGGATGATGTTGTGAGCGCCGCGCTCGATCGCGCACAGTCAGCTTATCGAGGCGGGCTTGCGCTCCTTGTCGCGGCCGCCGTGTACGAGGCGCTGGCGCGCAGCGGCGCCTTTCCCCCTGCTCTGCTGCCGACGCTCCCAAAGGTCGCAGCCACGCTGGTGAACCAGCTGCTCGACGGCACCATCCTCGAGCACGCGGCCTTCACCCTGTACCGCGTTCTGTTCGGTCTTGCGCTGGCGGTTGCCGTAGCGCTGCCGCTTGGGATTCTGATGGGGCGATTGCGCCCCGTCGAGCATTTCTTTTTGCCGCTGGCGAGCGCGCTGATGCCGATACCTTCGCTCGCATGGGTGCCGGTGTTCATTCTCTGGTTTGGTCTCGGCAACACGGTTGCGATTCTGGTCGTGTTCTACGCCGCTCTCTTCCCCATGCTGCTCAACGCCTGGTCGGGCGTGCGCGCCGTCAACCCGTTATGGCTGCGCGCCGCCGACGCCATGGGCGCGGACGAGCGCGCGCTGTTCTGGAAAGTGATCATCCCGGGCGCTTCACCATTCATCATTACGGGACTGCGGCAGGCGTTCCTGCGCGCCTGGATCGCCGTGGTCGGCGCGGAGATGCTCGCAGCCTCGGACTGGGGGCTCGGGTGGGTGATCTTCGATGCCAAGGAATTCCTCAACACGGACGTGATGCTCGCCTCCCTCGTCGTGATCGGCTGCATCGGATTTGTGTTCGAGCGTCTCGTGTTCGGCTCGATCGAGCGTGCAACGGTGATGCGATGGGGAATGGTGCGAAGCGCCGCGTAGGGAAGCTTACAAAAATCGGGTCGGCCACATCAGCGTGCGCCACATGTGGGAGGCGGGCGTGTTGTCGAAACCAAGCCCTTCCTTGGGCTGCCTGAAATTGCGCCCGATAATGTCGACGAACTCATCGAGGCTCACGACCGCGTTCGGATCGAACGCATAAATGTCGTTCACGCAAATGAGCCGCGCGGTCATATAGTGTTTGTGATTGCGGGCGCGGTTGTATTCCTCGACGATGTAGGGCTCGGGCTTGTAGTCCGGGCCAAAGTATTTCAGGTACATATCGGGGTATTTGTAGCCGGCGGATTCGTCGGGAAAGAAGCGCAGCGCCTGGTGCACGCGCACGGCCCAGCTCACTTCTTCATCCACATAG
>CATPCO010000518.1 GCA_955652925.1 uncultured Xanthobacteraceae bacterium
AATTTTTTGATCCCCATTGTGCTTTACGTTCCGACACCCCAAATAACCACTACCAGCAAGCAGCGGCTTGCCCGAGAGCTGCACAAAATCGGCGACGTTCCGAAGTCCCCGGTCCCCATATTGGCAGCCCTGGTGCCGTCGGTCGGCACACTTTCTTTCGCGGTTCATAACAGGCCTCCCTTCGCAGGAGTTCCTTTGAAAACGCAGGCCATTTTACTGCATCTCGTCAAGAATGGACAATCCGATCGTCAGTCCACGAGGTCAAACGCGGGTGTCAAGAGGTTGAAGGTACAGACATTCCGTGATGGGGTAGAGTTGATGGTCCAATTCATGCTTCCCAAGAACTCGAAGATCACCGCAGGTAAGACGTGGCCGCGGTCGGCGGGCGCGCGGAACCCACGCGAGTTCCGCGTCTATCGCTGGAATCCCGACGACGCGAGCAACCCTCGCATGGACACGTATTTCGTCGATCTCGACGATTGCGCGGCGATGGTGCTGGACGCGCTGATCTGGATCAAGAACGTCATCGATCCGACGCTCACCTTCCGCCGCTCCTGCCGCGAGGGCATCTGCGGCTCGTGCTCCATGAACATCGACGGCACCAACACGCTCGCCTGCACCATGGCGACGGACAAGATCAAGGGCGTGGTCCAGGTTTATCCGCTACCACATCTGCCTGTAATCAAGGATCTCGTTCCCGATCTCAGCCACTTCTACGCCCAGTACGCCTCGATCGAGCCGTGGCTTAAGACCGTCACGCCGACGCCGGAAAAGGAATGGAAGCAGACGCCTGCGGACCGCGCCAAGGTCGACGGACTCTACGAATGCATTCTCTGCGCCTGCTGCAGCACCGGCTGTCCCAGCTATTGGTGGACCAGCGAGCGCTTCCTCGGGCCGGCCGTCCTGCTACAGGCGCAGCGCTGGATCATGGACAGCCGCGACGAGGCAAGCGGCGAGCGGCTCGACAATCTTGAGGACCCGTTCCGGCTCTACCGATGCCACACGATCATGAATTGCGCCAAGGCCTGCCCGAAGGGCCTCAACCCCGCCAAGGCCATCGCTGAGATCAAGAAGATGCTCGTCGAGCGGCAGATGTGACCGGGCTGCACGTTCTTTGTCTAGGTTTCGAGGCCGGCGGTCGGCGGCCTTTGGGGCTTACCTGCGCACGCCGACTGCGGCACGGTAAAAGAAGCCACGCAAGCGTTCGTCTGAATTGGCAGCCTCGAGAGTTGCGGGCTGGCGGTTGCGGCGACTCCAGTCAGCCTGACGTGGAACAGCCGACGCGCACGGCCCCGACGCAAACCTATCCGCGCATCTGTACGCCACAGCGCTGAGAAATGAAGCAGAGGGTTCTGTTCATGATTGAGGGAATCAGCGCAGTTACGCTGGGCACCCACGAGATGCCGCGGGCTGTCCGATTCTACTGCGCGCTTGGGTTTGAGGTCCTGCGTGGCAACGAACAATCGTCATTCACTAGTTTTCGAGCGGGGATGAGCTATCTCAACCTCATCGCCCAGCCTACTGAGCGGCGCTGGTCCTGGTGGGGGCGCGTGATCTTTTACGTCGCCGATGTTGATGCTCTTTACGAACGTGCGCTCGCGGCGGGGTGCCAACCAACTACCGCGCCCCGCGACGCCGAATGGGGAGAGCGTTTCTTCCACTTGATTGACCCCGACGGCCACGAACTTAGTTTCGCACGCCCTTTGCGGTCCTCGGTGTGACTCCCACGAGATCGGGTATTCTTTGTCTCAACTCCACCCGATGCGCATGAGGCTCCCGCTTGAGCGGCGACGATTGGCGGCCTATTGGCGTTTACCAGCGCTCGCGACATTCGTTCGCGCCAGGTGACCGTGACTATGCAGCGACTGCAAAACACGCGCTCGTTCACTTTTCAAGAAATAACAAAAACGACGCCCACCTGACGATCAGCGGCGCGGCGGGCGAAAGCCACGAGCGATATGAGCCAATCACGCAGTTCGGGCGCGGCCGCGACGGCTTCCGCCTCTACCACGGCAATCATCGCATTGACATGCGCCGCTTCGAACCAGAATTTCTCGTCGCGGTCGATCTGCCCCTCCGATAGCTCCGACAGGTGGTCGGAAAGGCACTCTTCGAATGACTGCCACAGCGCGAGTGGAACCGGCAGGCTCTCAAAATGCGCTCGGTCCTCGCCCGTCGGCACCACGCCATCGTGCTCGCGATCGAGCGGAATGAACACGTGACCGATCGTCGTCATGGATCCTATTCCGCAAACGGATGGTGCCTTATATCGGGCAGTCTTCCGTTCCACAAAGACGAACTCGTCGCCCGCATTCACGCGAGTGCGCCGTTCTAAAAGGCCACGCCCAGTCGGTGATCGAGAGTGATTTCCCGGATGACGTTTTCGGGAAGGGACCGTTCATTTCGACCCGTTCTTGGTATCGAGACTGACCATCAGTTCGCCGGTCTAAGATTCAGAGGACCTACAGCAAAATTTGGGGTGCATACGACCATCTGTTGGCCCAAAGTTAGTTTGGTTGGTCCGGTCACCCCGCCACGATCTCTGCCGCCGTTTGTGCCAAGCGTGAGAGTCACTGCCTTGTTTGATGGAATGTCGACTTGTTCATAACGATGCATGACGTTTTTTCCTACCCGATTACAGGTGCAATGGGCACCGTCGAGAACGCTCCGAGCGGCGAACAGCGTGGTCGTCACGTTTGTAGTCGTGCGTCATCGTTCCAGCGCGGCCCGGCTTCATCGGCAGTCTGACGTCACCAACCGCTGTCTTACCGAGTATCGAAAGCGACTTTGTGGCCATCGACCAATCCGCGCAGCCCCGGGCGCTCGAGGATGGCCAGGGCTTCTTCGATCCAGTTTTCGTCTGGATCACACTCATCCGCGGACTTGCAGTCGGTACATGCTCGGAAGCATAGCGCCTTCGCCGTGGCCCTGATCTTAGCTTTCGTAGCCAAGAATCCCTCCTATCGCGTTGCGCAAGCGCAACAGACACCGCCCTTTGTGGAGTTGTGCGATGGCCGGCGCGGCGACAACTATGG
>CATPCO010000519.1 GCA_955652925.1 uncultured Xanthobacteraceae bacterium
ATGAGCTGCGCGATGTCCATCGTTGTGACGCATCCGAAATGGTAGAGCCACTTCGCTTCTGATGTATCCTTGAGTTCCTGCGGTAACATTTCATGGAGAGCGTTGATGTTGTGACGCACATCATGCTTTAGGCGCAACGCTTCTGTGCATGCGCGCGTGCGGCCAGAATAGCGAATGTCCTTCTCTCGCTCATTGACTTCATCGAGGTTCGTCGGCACGCAACCGTGAGCGTGGAACAGGTCGACCTGGAAACTGAGCCGGCTGCGGCGCGGGAGATAGTCGAGCACATATTGCAGCGGAGTGTTGGAAACAAGCGCACCATCCCAATAGTGCTCTCCGTCAATCTCCACCGCCGGAAAGCCCGGTGGTAACGCGCCGCTGGCCATCACGTGCTCGGGACGGATTGTGATGGAATCGTTGTCGAAGAAGCTAAGGCTGCCAGTGCGCACATTCACCGCGCCTACGCTGAAGCGCATTTCCTTTGCGTTGATGCGATCGAAGTCGACCAAGCGCTCGAGCGTGCTCTTCAGCAAGCTTGTATTGTAGTAACTGGTTAGATTTGGAAACGAGATCCAGTCCAACATCGTTCGGGGCGCGAAGAAGCCTGGTTGACCAAACAGCAATGCGGCGAGCGAACTCAATCGGCGTTGGCCTTCAGCGAATGGCCCACCAAGAGAATATGGCCACGTCGAACAATGAGACGTAACTTCCTCCCAGAAGCTGCGCAGCTTTGCGACCCGGTTTTCGGGCGCATTGCCAGCAATGACGGCGGCGTTGATGGCGCCGATGGAAATACCCGCTACCCAATCGGGTACGTATTCAGACGAAGCGAGCGCTTCGTAGACGCCTGCCTGATAGCTACCCAGGGCGCCTCCACCTTGCAGAACCAGCGCAACCTTCTTGTCATATGAAGCCGGCCGAGCCGGGAGAGCGGCGTCGATCACGTCTTTATCCTTACACTTTGCCGCGCGGGTTCTCCGCGCCGTCAGTTAGACAGCAGGCTGGTCTCCGAATAGATCGAGGGAGCGAGACGCTTATTCCCGCGCTCGCACCGGAAACGGGTCTGCTGGGTGGATGTCTTGGTGTAGTGCCCGACGGACGCAGTTCACATTCCGGTGAGTTGGGACTGCCACCGGTCAGGGCCGTGATGACGACTTTCGCCTGGGTGACAAATTTTCCTCTCTGGATTCACGCGCACCATTGCCTGTCTCACTTGTGTGTACCGAAAATCAGATCCGGCAATATCGATGGTGAAGACCTCCCAGGACCGGCTGGGAAGTGATGATGCCGATGCGCTCAATCGCGCGGTGGGAGGGTGAATCCTTGTTGAGGACGAAGCAACGAGGGGCATCGCGGTGTTAGATCATTTGCTTGTATAGTTCATTGACAAGCCAAAGGCCACTTTTGAGGGGATCCCCATGCTGCCGGCCATGACGCCGCGAACCGAGGAACTAGCCGCGCGCATCACGGCCTTCATGGACGAGCACATCTATCCGGCCGAGCCGGTATTTCAGCGCCAGCTCGAGAACGCGGCCGACCGCTGGGACGAGCTTCCCCGCATGGCGGAGCTCAAGGCGAAGGCGAAGGCTGCCGGCCTCTGGAACCTGTTCCTGCCCAAGCGTCACTATCCTGACGCGCTGAGCAATCTCGAATACGCATCGCTATGCGAGATTATGGGCCGCTCGCCGATTGGTTCCGAGCCGTTCAACTGCTCGGCCCCCGATACTGGCAACATGGAGACGCTCATCCTCTACGGCAGCGAGGAGCAGAAGCGCCGTTGGCTCAAGCCGCTGATGGACGGCGAAATTCGCTCTTGCTTTGCGATGACGGAACCGGCGGTTGCCTCCTCGGACGCCACCAATATCCGCACTGAGATCAGGCGCGACGGCGACCATTACGTCATCAACGGCCGCAAATGGTGGACGTCGGGCGCAATGGACCGGCGCTGCGAGATTGCAATCGTCATGGGGCTTACCAATCCGGAGGCGGAGCCGCACAAACGCCAGTCGATGGTGCTGGTGCCGCTCGCTACGCCGGGCGTCAATGTCGTGCGCGCATTGAGCATATTTGGCTACGACGACGCGCCGCACGGTCACGCCGAGGTGATCTTCGAGAACGTGCGGGTGCCGGTCACGAACATCCTGCTGGGGGAGGGGCGCGGCTTCGAAATCGCGCAGGGCCGGCTCGGGCCCGGCCGCATTCACCATTGCATGCGGCTCATCGGCGTTGCCGAGCGTGCGCTCGAGACCCTGTGCCAGCGTGCGCTCAGCCGCCATGCCTTCGGCCACAATATTGCGGACTACGGCGTCATCCGCCAATGGATCGCGGAGTCACGCATGGAGATTGACCAGGCGCGGCTGTTGACGCTGCGTGCCGCGCACATGATGGACACGGTCGGCAACAAGGCTGCCCGCGCCGAGATCGCGATGATCAAGGTGGTGGCCCCGAACATGGCGCAAAAGATCATCGACCGCGCCATCCAGGTCTGCGGCGGAGCTGGCGTCAGCCAGGATTTTCACCTCGCCTATGCCTGGGCGCGCACGCGGGTGCTGCGCCTGGCCGATGGTCCCGACGAGGTTCATCGCGAAACCATCGCGAAGCAGGAATTGCGCAAATATCTCTCCAACGCGAACCGCAAGCGCCATGGCGAGTGACGGCAATCCGGGCGAGGAGGCGCTGCCTGAAACCATTCCGGTGCGGGAGGCGCATCACTTCGACACCGCACGGCTGCAGGGTCTGCTCGCGCAGCGTCTGGGCGCGCGCCTCGCCGAGATTCGCCAGATGCGCGGCGGCCAATCGAATCCGACATTTCTCGTGGTCACCGACCAGGCCGAATATGTGCTGCGCAAGCAGCCGCCGGGCAAGCTTCTGCCTTCCGCCCATGCCGTCGACCGCGAGTTCCGCGTGCTGTCGGCGCTCGCTAAAACCGACGTGCCGGTGCCGCGCCCGGTCCTGTTCTGCGACGACCGCGAGGTGATCGGGACGCCGTTTTATCTGATGGAGCGCCTCAAGGGCCGCATCTTCTGGTCCCCCGCGCTGCCGGAGCTTGTGCGCGAGGTGCGGCGGCCGATCTATCTCGGCATGAACGACGCGCTGGCGCGGCTGCATCTGGTCGATTGGCGGGCGGTCGGGCTCGCCGAATTCGGCCGGTCCGGCAACTACTATATGCGCCAGATCAACCGCTGGACGCAGCAATGGCAGAACTCGAAGACGCGCGAAAACCCCTCGATCGACCGTCTGTCCGAATGGCTCTTGCAGCATATTCCGCCCGGCGACGAGACCACCATTTGCCACGGCGATTTCCGGCTCGACAACATGATCTTTCACCCAAACGAGCCGCGGGTGATCGGCATTCTCGATTGGGAGTTGTCGACCCTCGGCCACCCGCTCGCCGATCTCGCCTACAACTGCATCTGCTACAACATCTCGCCGGATCACTATAAGGGGCTGCTCGGCTACGACCTCGATGCGCTGGGCATCCCGAGCCAAGATGAATATGTCCGTGCCTATTGCGAGCGTACCGGACGCAAGGACGGCATCACCCGATTCCACCTTGCCTTCGCGCTCTTCCGCATCGCCGTCATTCTGGAAGGTGTCTTGGCGCGGGCGAAGGCCGGCAACGCCGCGAGCAGCGAAGCCGAGGAGACGGGATCGCGCGGCCGCGCGCTTGCCGACTGCGGCTGGCAATTGGCGTGCTCGGCGGCATGACGAGGCCGCCGTGAAGTCCAGGCTCAAAGTGAGCAACGGTGTTGCTGGATTGGCCGCGGCCGGGTCATTTCTGGATCGGCAGAGATCGCGGCAATTCTTGCAATCTCAGCGATGCAACTTGCTGACCAACGTCCGCGCCAGCACGACTGTAAAAATCTTGGCCCGAGCTGAATGTCGGCGGTTCTCACACACGTGGAAAGCACACGGCAGAGACCGCACTGGCTGGCTGGGCTGATAGGATTCGAACTTCCAGAAGACGATTCGTCGACAGCCATCGACTGCTGGAGAAAGGAACCCACAACGTTAGCGGCCTCATGTCAATTCGGCAGGTCTTTCAGTAAGATGGACCAACGCCATCTGGGAGTTCGAATCCCCTTACCCCAGGCAGTGCGAATTTAGAGAGGACATTATTCAAAACCACATCTAAACCTATCATTGAACTTGGCTCCCACTTCGTGGCCGAGTCTCCAAACCACTCTGCAGTCTCACGACGTTGGATTGCCGTCGCCGAAGGAAAGCTCATTGTCGCGGTGCAGGCTCTCGGAACGAACCTGAATACGACTTTCACTAGCGCCGCTTTCTCCTGTTCCCCCGCCACCCGTCGCAACGTCCGGCGGCTTTTTCTTTCACTGCCAGGCCATGTCTGGCATCGAGGCTTAACTGCCTCGCCAAGTTAAGCCCTGAACGTGCAAATCCATGAAGATGCCCGGGCTCCCGCTGGACTTGATGATCAGGCCAGCCATGAAAGCGTCAGTTCAAGGTCGGAGTTGGGCGGCCGTGACGCTGTCGGTAGAGAAACGGGAACACCGGTGACCACTAGATTTGCGACATAAAACAGGCCAGCGGGATGCCGTCGGCCGCATCACCGAATTGGTGAAGACACGCGTCCCTAAGCGGTTTGACCTCGATTCCATCTGCGACATCCAGGTGCTGTGCGGATGAACTGGGGTGGGGTGGGGCACGCTATCGAACATCAAACCGCAGGCAGCGCCTCAATCCCGCCGGCGACCGAACGAGCTCTTCACTTTGCTGTGATGCTCGGAAGGGAGTTCTCGAATGACGAGCGGGAATAAATTTTTGAGCTGGCCTATCTCATTGGCAGAAGCCAATTCGGCTTCGAAACGAGGAGACCGACCATGTTGAAAAAGATCTCACTGGCGTTTGCGCTCGTCACCACTCTCGCGGTGGCACTGCCGGCATTTGCAGGAATGGCGCTCGCGCAGGGTTACAGCGCGCAATGGGGCGAGTGCACGACCTATTATTACGGCCACGGCCCGTGCTGAAGCCCTAGTGCCGCGCATCATCTCAGTACGCATGTTGTCGGATCGGGGCGGTTATCAAACCTGCCCCCTTCCGCATAAGCTCATCTCTTGATCTTACTATTGGGCGAGGAGGCGCCATCATGCTTGCGTTAGTGCTCGCGATCATCGGATTTGCCGGAGCAATGAGCATCCCCATCCTGCTCACCGCGATCGTCGAAAGCGCCACATCCAACATACGGCCCGCGTCCGTGCGAGCCAACTCGGCGGGAGGCCGCGGATGAAATCCGTAGCAATCGTTAGGCATCCCGCCGCACCGGTATCACATCAACCGCCGCATCGAGCGCGCTAAAACACTCTTGGCAAATCCGGCGCGTTCAGCGACCAAGATCGCGCTCGTGCTCCGGGTTCAGCCAAACGAGTTCGTTCTCGGCGGATCTTCCGACGGATGACCAGGGCCGCTCCGACCAAGTATGGATCATCGGGGCTCGACGAGGTGCGTCAGATTCAACGCAATAGTTGGGCAGGCTTTGACCCTGTCGATGGAGAAACGGGGGTGCCGGTGACCACGAGATTTGCGAAATAAACCCCGGAAGCGGGAACGTCAAAGATTGGCTCCGCCTCGACGATAATTCGCGTCTCGACTGCTCCGGAGGAGCCGTCAGTCTCTGTGATCTTGAGAGCGTTGACCCGCATCGGCACGGCGCTGATAGACGAGATTATCTGCACCGATACGTTTGGCGTGGCTCTGAAAACAGGAAATCTGAACTCCCCCCGTAACCTCCGTTTTGAACCCGACGCAACCAGCTGTGCGGACGCAGAGTAAGTGTATGCATTGAATGGCGCTGGGATCGGATCAAAATACACCACGGTCTGGCGCGGGTTTACATCGGAATCGAGAGCGATGCGATCGCTGCCATCGACACCCATTTGGTCTTGCGACTGGAACACCGACGTTGAGTGACGGTGATCCGGAGATTGCGTCAACGCTAAAGCAGCCGAGGCAGTACCGAGGACGGCTAGGACGGAGAGCACAAATTTCATCTTGGCTGGCATTCCCGCATACTCAGTTTCAGAGGAAGTCTCAGAGCCTGGGAAGCCGGACATTGTTACGAGCGCTCTGATTCTGCGTAGGACTTCCTCGTGCCGGCGATGCATGAAGGCCGTTTTGCAGGTGAGCTTGCAAAATCTCCAACTCCATTTTCGATGAACAATCATCCCCAGCCTGCCGCCACACTGGTCACAGCGCTTCATAATGCTTTCCTCCCCGCTCGACGACATTTCATGGGTAGCTCTCTTCGACACCCAATCCGAGGAGCATGACGGCGGCCCTGGCTCCTCACTTCTTTGCGGGGAACCAGCATTGCTCGACCGAGCCCTTCCAACCAAATGACGTTCTGCGACACCTAAATATTCCCGGTATGATGGGATAGCGCGGATTATTGAATTGTCGCACCGAGGCGGGCGCCAAGGTCGACGCTTTTGTTACGCGAGCGATGCGTACGATGTGAACATCATCACGCTGTGCGCGCTAGCGGCGCGGCCCACTTCGCGGTCGGCGCCGTCCATAGCCTCATCGGCAACAACCAGGCACTAGCCAAAGAGTCCCGTCGCGCCCCGAACCTCGCGGATCGCAAGAATGTTCGACGGCAATCGGAGACTTCTCTGGTCCAGCGGAAGCAGCGTATCCGATCGTCTTGGGAATAAAGACATTCGATAAGCGATCAAATGTACAGGGTTTGGCAATCAGGAGCGCCACATGATACGCGGCACTTTCATACTGTTCGCCTTTCTCGCGCTTGCTTTGATTGATACGCGCGCGGGCGTTGCTGAAGTCTACCGCCCTTGGTGTGCGGACTATGGAGGCTCCATGAACTGCGGGTTTCATACTTACGAACAGTGCAGGATGACTGCGAGCGGAACAAATACTTTTTGCGTCCAGAACCAATGGTATCTCCAGTACGGACCAGGCCGAGAAGGACCGCAGCCCGGCAGGCGTTTCCGCAACCGGTGATACGGAATTCGCAGACTTTCAATTGATAAAATTCCATTGCTGAGAAAGTCGGGAATAAACGCCGACATGCGCTGGTCTAGTCTCGCAAGGGAGTTTTGCTTACCAACACGAGAAGACAAGACCGTGTCAATTCGGATAACAGCAGCTTTTGTTGCCACTATCATCGCCGTCGCGTCTTCCGCCTTCGACGCAGCCAAGGGCAGTCGCAACGGCGGGAATTCCTACCTGCCCGCTCAATACTGCGTACCGCCAGATGATGCGCTAGATGCGCAGACAATCTACTGCCGAGCATAGTGCGGCGAGGCAGGTGCTCAAATGCAGCGGGAGCCTTCTTATTTGCAACCCGGCTTGCCTCATAGCGATCTGCTTGCGCGGTCGCCGGCCGAGGCAGTCCCCGCATACACCATAACGGCGCGCGTGCTCCACTGGACCACGGCATTCTTAATTCTGATTATGATCCCGCTTGGCGTGGTCATGGCGAATGACTGGGGCGGATCCCAGAAGGACTTGCTGTACGAGCTGCATAGGTCGCTTGGCGCTGTGCTCATTCCGATTCTCGTCCTGCGGTTGATTTATCGTCTCGCGAACCCGCCATTGCCGCTGCCTGATGGCATTCCGGCAATGCAGCGACTCGCTGCCGACACGACGCACTGGAGCCTCTACGCTCTCTTGATCGCACAGCCCTTCGTCGGCTGGGCCGCGACGTCGGCTTATCCCGCGGCAATTATGATATTCGGCTGGTTCGAGCTGCCGCCTATCTGGCCCGCGAACCGCGCTCTCTCGGAATGGCTCTTTTCAGCTCACCGATGGATCGCCTTCGCCATTGCATGTCTTGTTGTCGCCCATATCGCGGCTGCCCTCCACCATCATTTCGCGCGCAAGGACCGCGTGCTTATGCGCATGATCACAGGCTGATGGGGTGACCCGCCAGAGGTGGCAGATAGCCGTAAGCAGTGTTTGGCTGGACATTCAATTTGATCGGCGGTCCAGCGGATTATTCTCCGTCCGGGGGATTGCCTGTTCGACGCGGGCAAAGTAATCGCCAAGTAGTTCCTCGGCGTGCGCGCGGGTGACGTTCGCAGCTCCGCAATTGACCGACGCCATGGCAATCTCTGCGGCCATGAAGGCGCGGGCGGTCGTAGCGACGTATTCCGTGATGGTCATAGGTCCAGCTCCTATCGATTGATATCTTCTTCTCGATCTAGCTCCCGAACCCAGCGCCGCGCGCGTCCTTCTCTCGCCATTTTGGACCCGGGCCGCGCATATAGTGCAGCTCGGGCCGATAGGGATGGAATAGAGAAATCTTCAGCCAGCGCCACATCGAGAATGCGCAGCTGAGTACGGTTCGCAAGCAATGCAGAGCTAACATTTCCGTTTCTCTCCTGACGATCTCATGGCGCGGAGCGTCTTTGCGTTAATGAGACAGGCTCACCGTCATTTCTATTCCCGAAGCAGGCGAACCGACCTCGCGCCGTGAACCTCGGGGTCCCGGTTAAATCTCAACTCTCCATAGCGACCTTCGATCACCTTAGCGTGAAGGAGCGAATAGAAGCCGACCTGCGCGAGTCTGTGAGGCAGGAGGCAAGCGCGGAGACGGAAAATCTGCTCTTCAGGAGGAAACCATGTCGAATTCTCGATACTACATCGTAGGAAACAACGATGTGTGGATGATCCAGCTCAAGGATGCTGGAAATGGTCAGTACAAGAGCAGCAAAGAGGCGGCTTCATTCGCGATCGCTGCTGCGCAAAAGCTTGGGATGCGGGGGGAACGCGCACACGTATGCATCCTCGATGATGACGGCCGCTTGCGATGCAAGTGGAGCTACAATCGAAATCGTCATCTGCGCAGGCGTTCCTTGAGACTTTTGGGAGGTCCTGATTCGACCACACAGGCGTCAGCGCCGTCCGCCTTGCTGAGCTGACTTGGCGCCCACAGAAATCGGAGGCTCACATGCGCAAAAACACCAGTTTTACAGTCGCCGCCGCAATAATGGGCCTGGCCATGATTTTCTGGGCCAAGTCTAGTGTAGTCGCAACCAGTGCTGACACTCGCTCGACGGTTGGAATGTCGTTCTATGTCGTCGCGATCACTTCATATCTGCCGTTTCAGGTGGTCGAACCCATCAACTGAAACGCTACCGTTCCGACCCGCCCCCTCGGGATCCGGGACGGCCCAACATGGCAGGTCGCCAGTCTTGCACGAACGCCGCGCGTCTATGCGTCAAGGCAAATCCCGAAGGAGATAAATCATGCGCCGGATTTCAGTGATTTGGATGACCCTCGCTGCGCTCTCTGTTTCCTCTATAGGAGCGCATGCGGCGACATGGTGCGCGTATTACGGCCGCCAGGGTGGGAGGAATTGCGGCTTCCACTCGTTTGAGCAATGCCAGGCCGCAATTTCAGGCAACGGCGGATTTTGCTCCCAGGGGTACTAAAGCGGTTCCCGGTCATATGACAGGAAACAAGCCCCATCTGTCGTCCGTTTTCGCTGCTCCTCTCCCTCCCCGTGTTCTGTGAATATGGCAATGGAACAATGGGACATCGACGCCTGCCAGAGCAGGCACGACATCAGGTCGCAAAAAATGCGATTTATGGAGAGAGGGAACTTGAGCTCGTCGCGGACAGGGCAAGGGTCTTGTATAGGCGGCAAGCCAGCGCTTCACATGGTCCGCTTACCCTCCAATATTCTCCGTGAATATGGATGAGCCACGGCGTCGGTCACCTGCGAGCCATAGAGCTGCCCGAAGGCATTTTCGTCGAATCTTGCGGTCGGCAGATCGAATACGACACGGCCGCTCGACAGACCGACGATCCGGTCGGCATACGCGCGCGCGAGATGTACTTGGTGCAAACTGCAAACGACCGCTACGCCCTCGGAGCGGGCGATGCCATGCAGCAGATCGAGCACGCCCGTGCTCGCGTTTGGGTCGAGGCTTGCTACCGGCTCGTCGGCGAGAATGAGTGTTGGACGTTGCGCCAGCGCACGGGCGATCGCAACGCGTTGTTGTTGTCCGCCTGATAGCGTATCGGCGCGGCGTGGCGCCAGCTCCATCAAACCCACGCGATCGAGGCACTCGAGCGCTAGCAAGCGATCGGAGCGATCGAAGTGCCGTAGTAATCCGCGCCAGGCCGGCACGTAGCCGAGGCGGCCGGCAAGAACGTTTTCAAGCGCGGTCAGCCGGTTGACCAGATTGAATTGCTGAAAGATGACTGCCACTTCGCGCAGGCGGATCCTCGTCGGGGGGGTCACCTCGCTCATTCCGATCCGGACGCTGCCTCCGTCGGCAGCGAGAAGACCGGCGATGCAACGGAACAAGGTCGTCTTACCAGCGCCGCTCGGCCCAAGGACGGCCACAAATTCATGCTGGGAGACGGTGAAGCCGACATCTTCGATCGCCGCCCGCCCATGAAACGCTTTGGTGAGCGCGCGGACGGAAAGCCGCACCTCACGGTAAGAGTCCGCCGGGTCGGAGCTCGCGCGCAAAGCCGGCGCAGCCAGGCAGGTCTGGCCCATCGTCGTCAGACGAGGCGTTTGCGCAGCCAGCCTGAAAGCTGGTCAAGCGCCGTCACGACGACGAGGATAACGGCGATGATGGTGAATAGACGAGCGAAGTCGAGCAAGTCCATGCTGTTCTTGAGCTCCTGCCCGATGCCGCCGGCGCCAACCACGCCCAGAACAGTTGAAGCGCGAACATTAAACTCCCACCAGAACAGCGTCGTCGAAAGCAGCACAGGAAGCACATCCGGCACCAGCGCATAGGCGATGCTCGTCAGGCGGCCGGCGCCAGTGGTCCGCACCGCTTCGAACGGACCCAGGTTGGTGCTCTCCATGTGATCGGCGAAGAACTTCGCGGCACTGCCCCATGTGTGCAGCGCGATTCCCAGCACGCCCGCGAACGGTCCGAGCCCGACAGCAGCCACGAACAGAAGCGCGAAGACGAAGGAATCGATGCCTCGCAATGCATTCAGGAACCAGCGTGCCGGGTAGTACAAACCCGGCAGCGGCGTAATATTGCGACTCGCGAGAACCGCCATCGGGATAGCCAGCAGCGTGGCAAGCGTGGTCCCGATGGCGGCCATGGCGACCGTCTCAGCAGTCCGCAGCGCAAACAGAGGCACCTCATCGAGCTTCGGGGGCCATGCCTGAGCGATCCAATGGGCGAGCTTCGGGAGGCCGGTGCCAAGCTTCTGCAAATCGATGCCGGCCAGGTTCCACGAGACGGCGTAGAAGGCGAGGATCGCCGCCGAAACCAGCCAAAACCGCAGACGTTTCGCAGAAAAGCCGCTGTGGCTCGAATCGAGATCTTCGAGGACGCGTTCCGCGGGAGTCATGGCGACGCTCCTCGGCTGTACTGGCGAGATGCCGGCATTCGGATTGGTGTTATGTCCTGGCCTTTATCTTACCCACCGCTATGCCCGCCTTCTCGATTGTTGCGTAGGCGGCATGGGTGGCGGCCACGAACCCCGTATAACGCGGCGGCAGAAGCGATTTCGCCTGGTCGCCGGTGATCGCCGTGAGTATCTTCTGCACCTGCGCCAAGCGTTCAGGCGGCGCATCAACCGGGAGCACAATCGCGTCGTTGGGGAGCGGATCGGAAGTCCAGATGATCTTGTTGGAATCCGCTTTCACGTTGCCGCCGGCGATCATCGCATTGCGATTGCGATCGAAGTCAGTCGCCATGTCGACCTGGCCGGCACTGACTGCAACCTCGTTGGCAGCGTGCGTCGCCCCTTCGCTGTATTTCCAGAATGCTTTCGGATCGATTTTCCACACTTCCTTGGCGTAATAGGTCGGCATCAGCCAGCCGGAGGTCGAACCAAGGTCAGCGAACGAGATCGATTTGCCTTTGGTATCGTCAGGAAATTTGGAGACCTGCAGGTCAGGCCGCGCAATGATGATGGCGTGGTAGATCGGCTTGTCGTCATATTTCACGGTGGCGACAGCTTGGCAATTGGTCGCGGAATTGGCGATCACATAGCCCCAAGGGCCCATCCAGGCGACGTCGAGTTGGCCCGAACCCATCGCTACCGCCATGCCGGCCCAATCGGTTGTGCTCACGAGATCGAAATCCGCACCAAGCTCCTTGGCGAGATGAGCGAAAACCGGCGCATAGGCCTTCTTGGTATCGTCCGGATTTGGCAACAGCGGTCCGACACCGAAATGCAGCTTCTTGATTTGGCCAATGGCGGGGCGGCACAGAGCTGATGCGGCCGCAAATCCAGCTGATGCCGCAATGAACTTTCGTCTGTGCAGAATCATAATGACGTCTCCATCAATCTAGCTCGCGCTCGGGCAATCCTCGCTCATGAACTCGACGAGCTTTGCGTCGCTGACGATCACCGCGCCGGCGACGAGATATTCTCATCGAGTTTTCGTTTCTTGAAGCAGAGTGGAGAGACGTAGAAATCTCGCCTCTCGTTCACCGAACTCCTCATCAGATGTCTCAGAGGCGCAAAGCTTCTTAGTGTATATCATCGGGGTAACCCTTTTGGAAGGCGCGTATCTTCGCCGTCTAAGGTAGATGGCGTGTGACCCTCCCTGCGGGGTCATCCCGATTCAGCGGATGAACGATGGCATGCCTTTAGCGCACGATCTGTGACCACTTCACGCTCGAAGGCGCGGCCGTCAGCCAAGGTTCTAAGGCGCGACGATGGCCGCTTATCCTCCGAAGCCCTCTAGTTGGTCGAGTTTGCAACTCAGTCCCGGGTCGCCAGGATGATCGCAAGCGATAGGGCACCCACCAAGACGAGACTGAAG
>CATPCO010000520.1 GCA_955652925.1 uncultured Xanthobacteraceae bacterium
ATGCGTTTTTTGGGGTGCCCCGCAAACCCGCCCTCGTTCGGCATTCACGGTGTGTGAGGTTGATCCGAGCTTAGCCGTGCGAACTTCGATTCAGCAGCCGATGACGGCAATTCTCTCGCAGCGAGCCTGTGGCACAAGGGCGGGTTTAAAACCCGCCCCTACAAGCTTCGCGAACGCGATGTGCTTCCCGTCCGGGGTTTGCGGGACGCTTGTCATAGCGATTGCCCCCGCAATGACGGGATCATTCAGATACTGAAGCTTTCGTGCGTCGAGGGATGGAACAGCTCCTCGGGCGACACCAGGCGCGAGGAGAGGCCCTGCGCATGGTGATGGCGCAGGAAGACTTCGAGCACGTGCCGGTTCGCGGCCAAGCCGTAGGACCAGAAATCCTCGCCCATCAGCTCGCGCGCGGCGCGTAACTCCTCCTCTACGAACGGCAGCGTCACCTTTGTCGCGGAGGTGTCTTCCAGCGCTTCAAGACATTTGCGCTTTGATTGCTCGAACGCCTTCAACACCGCGGCCGGCAGCCAAGGATGCTTTTCAACGAGCCCGCGCCGGATGCCGACAACATGCATGATCGGGAAAATGCCCGTGCGCTTGAAATAATCCCGCCCAGCGGCAACCGGATCAGGAAAGAGCCAGCCAATGTTGCCGGTCCGGCCGGCGAGCCTGGGCGGGCGCGGCGCAAGAAAGCCATCGATCTCGCCGCGCTCCAGCAGCTCGGAGATGGTTGTCCCTTGCGGCGCATCTTCCATCCGCACATTGTCCGGCAGCTTGATCGCAATCTTCTCCGGTCGGCCGGGATGCTCGATCCCTCCCCTCACCCAGATGATGTCCGCGGGCTTCACGCCATGCTGGTCCGCAAGAATGATGCGCGCCCAAACGCAGGCCGTAAGCTGATATTCCGGCAATCCGACGCGCTTGCCCTTGAGATCCTCCGGCGTCTTGATGCGGTCGGTTCGCACATAGATCGAGTTGTGGCGGAAGGCACGCGAGACGAACGCGGGCACGCCCACATAGGGGCAGCTGCGCTCCGCCGTCTTGACCGTAAAGCTCGACATGGACAATTCGCAGATATCGAAATCCATGCTGCGAAAAGCACGGAAGAAAATTTCCTCCGGCGGCAAATTCATGAATATGGGATCCACGCCGTCGATCTGGACGGCTCCGTCCATCAGCGGCCGCACCCGGTCGTAGTTGCCGACCGCGACGGAGAGCGCAAGCTTTGACATTTCTGATCCGAACTCGTGGCGCGGGCGCGCTGCACGCCATCCGGGACACGGGAAAGGTTATTGCGCAGACAAGGCCGTCTCGACGAGCCGCACCCAGTATGATGTCCCGAACGGGATGGCCTCGTCGTTGAAGTCGTAGGCGGGGTGGTGAAGGCCCGCGGTATCGCCGTTGCCCATGAAGATGAACGCGCCGGGGCGCGCTTCCAGCATGAATGAGAAATCCTCCGCCCCCATCACCGGCGCGACGTGGTCGTCGACGCGCTCGTTCCCGACGACCTGCGCCGCTACGGAGGCTGCAAAGCCAGTCTGGCGCTCGTGGTTGCAGGTGACGGGATAATCTCGGCGATAGGTGAGCTTGGCGGTCGCACCATGGGCCGCGGCCATGGCAGCTACGACCTGCTGCATCCGCGTCTCCAGGAGATCGCGCACCTGCGGCGTGAGGCTGCGCGCAGTGCCGCGCAGGAGCGCCGTCTGCGGGATCACGTTATCGGCCGAGCCTGCCTGGAATACGGTGATCGAGATTACTGCCGACTCCAGCGGATCGACGTTACGCGCAACGATCGACTGCAGCGCCGTGATGATATGGGAGCCGACCAGCACGCTGTCGATGCCGGCATGGGGACGCGCCGCATGCGCTCCGCGGCCTTCGATCTCGATGAGGACGCGATCCGCTGCCGCCATCATCGGCCCCGGCCGGATAGCGAACTCCCCGACCGCGAGGCCGGGATAATTGTGCATGCCGTAGACTTCCTCGATATGGAAGCGCTCCATCAGGCCGTCCTGCACCATGGCCCTGCCGCCGCCGCCGCCCTCCTCCGCCGGCTGGAAAATCACAACTGCGGTACCCGCGAAATTGCGCGTCTCGGCGAGATAGCGCGCGGCGCCGAGCAGCATGGCGGTGTGCCCATCGTGCCCGCAGGCGTGCATCTTGCCGGGTACGGTGGACTTGTATGGAACATCGTTGGCCTCAAAGATGGGCAACGCATCCATGTCGGCGCGCAGGCCGACCACATGGCCGCTCTCGCCCCTGCCTCCGCGGATGACGCCCACGACGCCGGTGCGGCCGATGCCGGTGACGACCTCATCGCATCCGAAGCTCTTGAGCTTGTCGGCCACCGTGCCAGCCGTGCGATGGACATCGTAAAGAATCTCCGGGTGCGCGTGGATGTCGCGCCGCCAGGCGGTGATGTCGCTGTGGAAATCGGCGATGCGGTTGACGATGGGCATGGAAGCAGCTCCTCACGAGGATGCGGGATGCGGCGGTTCGTGAACATTAGAGCAAATCGGGGTTGCTGTGGGCGATTTCTTTTGGAAAATGGCTGAGGGGTGCAGTTCATGAGCCTACGCCGCCGACAATTTATTCAATTGGCAACAAGTGTTGCCGCCCTTTGTGCCGGACCGCGCCTCTCCAAGGCGCAGACTTACCCTTCGCGCGCCATCACGCTCGTCGTGCCGTTTCCGCCGGGCGGTTCGACCGACGTGGCGGGTCGCATTCTGGCGGCCCGGATGGCAGCCGCGCTCGGGCAGTCCGTCATCATCGAGAATGTTGGTGGTGCCGGAGGCAGCATCGGCGTAGGGCGCGTGGCGCGGGCGATACCCGACGGCTACACCATCGATATCGGCCAGTGGGACACGCATGTGGCCGCCATCATTTACAACGTCAATTACGATCTGCAGACGGCCTTTGCGCCCATCGGACTGATATCGCTCAATCCGCAACTGCTGGTGGCCAGAAGAGGGTTTCCCGCCGACGACCTTAAGTCCCTCGTCGCCTGGATGAAGGCGCATCCCGGCGAGGCAAAGCTTGTGAACCAGGTCGCAGCCGCGCAGGTCGGTGGCTCATTGCTGGAAAAGCTTACCGATACAAAAGTGCTGTTTGTGCCCTATCGAGGCGCTGGCCCCGGGATGACTGACCTCATTTCCGGACAGGTGGACCTCATGATCGCGCAGGCCGCAGTCATGATGCCGCAAGTGCGCGCGGGGACAATCAAGGCGCTGGTGAATCTTTCCCCGCAACGCTCGTCATCGATTGCGGACATCCCAACATCCGACGAAGCAGGCGTGCCGGAGCTCTACATATCGGGATGGTTTGGCTTGTTCGCTCCCAGAGCCACGCCATCCGACATTATCACCAAGCTCAACAGCGCGATGGTACAGGCGCTCGCCGACCCCGCGGTGCAGAAGAGGTTTACGGAGCTTGGTCTCGATATTCCCGCGCGCGAGCAGCAGACGCCGGACGCACTAGCTGCCTTTCAAAAGGCTGAGATTGAAAAATGGTGGCCCATCATCAAGGCCGCAGGAATCAGAGGGGACTGAACGGGACAACGTGCCTGAACATCGAGGCGAAAAACGAAAGTTTTACTGAATGCGTCACTCGATCCTCTCGATACCCGCCCTGGTGATGATGTCCCGGTATTTCTCGATTTCCGCACGCTGAAATCTCTTTGCTTCACCAAGTGGCAGCGCAATCACCTCGGCGCCGGCCTGCTCGAAGCCCGCGCGCACCGCAGGATCGTTGAGCGCCTGCGTCATCAACTGGTGCAATTTCTCCACGATCGGCGCTGGCGTTCCGGCCGGAGCCAGGAGCGCGAACCAGCCGTTCACCTTGTACTGCGGGAGACCCGCTTGCGTGGTCGTCGGCGTGTCGGGCAGCGCGGCAATGCGCTTGTCGCCGGCGACTGCGAGCGCAGTGGCGCCATTTGCGCCAAGCGGGCCGGCTACGTTCGGGAACCACTGGAAACCAAGGGGCACCGTGCCCGCAATCAAGTCAGGCCCATATTGCGCGATATTGCGGTAGGGCACATGGGTGATCTTTACGCCAGTGACTTGGCTGAAATATTCGCCCGCGAGGTGCTGCGAGCTGCCGATACCGACGGATCCGAAATTAAGTCCCGGATGGGCATTGGCGTAAGCGATCAATTCGTTGAGCGAGTTGACCGCAAGCTGCTTGCTTGCGACGACAACAATGGTGAAGCCCGCGAACGGCGAGATCATCTCCAGATCCTTCTCGGGATCGTAGCCGAGCGATTTGTAGAGCGTCACATTGGCCGCGACCGGGCCGGATCCGCCGCCCACGATCGTGTAGCCGTCGGGCGCCGCCTTGGCGCCCATTGCGGTGCCGATGTTGCCGCCCGCGCCCGGCCGGTTCTCGACGATAATCGCCTGACCCATCAGCTTCGACATCTTGTCGAACATGATACGGCTGACGACGTCGCTCGCGCTGCCGCCGGCGAACGGGACAATCGCAGTCAGCGGACGCGACGGATAACCCTGCGCGGCAGCCGTGCTGATGCTCAGCATCAGCGCGAATGCGACACCGGGCCTGCGCAGGAAGCCCGTTGCATACGTCCTTCTCATGTCCTGCTCATTTGTCTATCAGTCCCCCGCTGCTTGGTACGGGTCAAGCCCGGCAATGACGACCGAGATTCAATATGAGCGCGACGCTGGCTACCTCGCGCCCAACACACCGGGCAGCCTACAACAAACGCAACCAGTTCCTAGTTTGCGTGTCTCACTCGAAGGGTGCACTCCAAGGCAGCGCCGCGCCGACACAGGCTTAGATTTGCGCTCTGCACCTTACGCCGCGGCTTTCGCGCCCGCCCCCGCCACGCCTGGATCCGACGGCGCGGTCACAATCACGTTCACGTCGGCGAAGCCCGATTGCAGCAGGCGCTCGCGCGTTTCAACTGTCACCGGACC
>CATPCO010000521.1 GCA_955652925.1 uncultured Xanthobacteraceae bacterium
ACCTGACGCTCGCCGATCTCGGCCGCGCCAAGAAGATCCAGGTCGACAAGGACAACACGACGATCATCGAGGGCGCCGGCAAGAAGGCCGACATCGAGGCGCGCGTCAATCAGATCAAGGCGCAGATCGAGGAAACCACCTCCGACTACGACCGCGAGAAGCTCCAAGAGCGGCTTGCCAAGCTCGCCGGCGGCGTCGCGGTGATCCGCGTCGGCGGCGCGACCGAGGTCGAGGTGAAGGAGCGCAAGGATCGCGTCGATGACGCGATGCACGCGACCCGCGCGGCGGTCGAGGAAGGCATCCTGCCCGGTGGCGGCGTTGCACTCCTGCGCGCAGTCGAGGCCCTCAAGAAGATCAGGACCGCCAACGATGACCAGAAGCATGGCATCGAGATCGTGCGCAAGGCGATCAGCTGGCCTGCTCGCCAGATCGCTATAAACTCCGGCGAGGATGGCTCGGTCGTGGTCGGCAAGATCCTGGAGAAGGATCAGTACGCCTTCGGCTTCGATGCCCAGAGCGGCGAGTACGGCAATCTCGTCTCCAAGGGCATCATCGATCCGACCAAGGTGGTGCGCTGTGCGCTCCAGGACGCAAGCTCCGTTGCGGGTCTCCTGATCACCACCGAGGCCATGGTCGCCGAAGTGCCAAAGAAGCAGCCTCCAGCCATGCCGCCCGGCGGCGGAGGCGGCGGAATGGGCGGAATGGATTTCTGATCCTCACCTGCTCAACAGAGTTGCAAAGGCCCGGATGCAAGTCCGGGCCTTTATTGTTATTTAGGCTGTCGATGAGGCCGGTATGAATGTCCAATCCGATTTGCGCATGGACAAGCCCGCGTTCCTTGCCTGGGTGCAAGGGCGCGCCGAGCGCTACGAGCTGGCGAAGAGTCGCGTCATGATGATGACCGGCGGATCGCGCGGGCATGCGATTGTGACGCGCCAGCTTGCAGCAGCCCTCGAGCGCCGCCTCGACGCGCGCCGCTTTACCGTATTAACCTCCGATTTCGGCGTGGACCTTGGCCCTGACACGGTCCGCTATCCTGATGTCGTCGTCGACCTGGCGGGGGGGCCCTTGAAGGATCTGACCGCGACAGCCCCCGTATTGATCGCCGAGGTCACATCGGTTTCGTCGGCGACTTACGATCTCGGCGACAAAGCTGCCGAATATCTCAAGCTCGCAAGTTTGGCCGCCTATGTCGTGCTCGCCCAGGATGAGCCAAAAGCGTGGATTTGGGCGCGTAACGAATCCGGATTTCCGCCCGGGCCGGCGGTGATCGCCGGGATGGGCGCCGTCATTGCCATCCCTGCGCTGGGCATTGATCTGCCGCTGTCGGAAATTTTTGCGGGTCTCGACGCCTCCCCTTGAAAACGCCTACGACCACGAACGGAAGGCGCGCGTACATCCGGCGTCACCCACTGTCGTGGTCGTCCCCGCGATGGAACCACACGGCTGCTACATCGCCTCGCGTGACAACGTGGGAGCGCGGCAAACGTTCCGCAAGAGGGCTATTCCGCCGGCACGACTGCGCGCGAGCGCTGCTTCTCCACTCCGCCCACAAGCACCGCGATGGCGGCAGTGGCCACGACAAACCCGAGTGCGATCACGGCGGTTGTGCCGAGAACGAGGTCGAAGCCGCCGCGCCCATAGAGAATGGCAATGGCGGATACCGCGGCCCCCGACACGAGGAACGTGAGGAAATACCGGATGGCATAGACGCGCCCGCGCCAGGCATCGGCGGTATAACGCGCAATCACCAGGTCATTGACCGTTACCTGCGCGTAGATCGCCGCCATCGCGACGGCGAGCGCCAGAATGAGAGATTTGCCGGCAGCCTGCGCCGCCCACAGCACGCCCAGGAATTGCAGGGTTGCGATCGCCGCGAACAGGATATGCGCCGGCACGCGCTCGACCAGCCGGCCGACCGCAAGTTGCGCGATCGCTCCGCACATGAAGACCGTGCTGGCCACGCCGCCCACGAACACGAGCGGCACGCCCGCGCCCAGCCGCTCATCGACGATCTTGGGGAGCGCTACGGAAACGATGTTGAAGACCAATCCGGCGCAGATTGCGATCACGATGAAGAGCGTGAAGATAGTCGCGGCGAGCCAGGTGGCGAGCGGAACCTCCGCCACCGTGGCGCGGCTCGATGCTTTTTTCTCCTCGCGCGGCACGAGCCGCACATAAATGAGCGCAGTGCCGAGGCAGACCACGCCCGGGATGAAGAAACCGGCGCGCCATCCGAAGGCCGCGATCAGGGCCGCAGTCACCCCCGCCGAGAGTGCGGCGCCGAAGTTGCCGCAGACTCCATTGAACGCAAGCGAGCGGCCGCGCCGCCTCGCCTGCTCGATCAGCATGGCGGTTCCGACCGGATGGTAGATCGAGGCGAAGACGCCGAGCACGAAAAGCGTGCCGGCAAGCACGATCAAGTTGGGCGAAAATCCCGCCGCAATGAGGGAGGCGCCGCATCCGCTATAGAACAGCGCCATCATGTTGCGCCGGCTCCACCGATCGGCGAGCCAGCCGGCGGGCAACGCAAACACCCCGAACGCGACAAACGAGGCAGTGCCGAGCGCGATAAGCTCGGCATAGCTGCGGTCATAGACCACCCCCAGGCTGATCACGACCGTGGGAAAGATCAGCATGACGTAGTGGTCGAGCGCATGGCCCCAGTTGATGAAGCCGATGGACGTTCTGATTTCGCGTTCGGATCTCATCTCTGTCCTATAGCGCGATTGCCGGGCATTGATCCATGCGCAGCGGGCGGAGCAAGTCTGCGTCGCAGGGGTGGATAAAATCCGAATCAATCCAGCGTGCGGCGAAAACGCGTGATCGCAATCGTCATGGCGACCACCATCAGGCCGGCAAGTGCCCAGGTGTCAAAGGAAACATCCGAGAGCGTCCCCCCCTTGAGCATGATTGCGCGCACGATGCGCAGATAATGCGTGAGCGGCAGCGCCTCGCCGATCCACTGCGCCCACAGCGGCATGCCCGCAAACGGAAACATGAAACCGGAGAGCAGGATATTCGGCAGAAAGAACATCATGGACATCTGCACGGCTTGCAGCTGGTTCTGCGCCACGGTCGAGAAGGTGTAGCCGATGGAAAGATTGGCCGTGATGAACAGCGTGCTCAGGCAAGCGAGCAGCGACAGGCTGCCCAGGACCGGAACGCCGAACAGACCGATGCCCAGGCCAATGATCAGCGCGGCCTGCACGAAACCGACAATGATGTAAGGAATGATCTTGCCGAGCATGATCTCGAACGGCGTGATCGGCATGGACAGCAGACTCTCCATTGTCCCGCGCTCGATCTCGCGCGTCACCGAGAGCGCGGTGAAAATCAGCATCGTCATGGTGAGAATGGTACCGACCAGCCCGGGCACAATGTTGAATGACGTATTGGCTGCCGGATTGTAGCGCGCATGAATGCGGATCTCGAACGGCGGCGCTGCGCCGTCGGGAACGGCGCGATCATGCGCAAGCGCGGTCTGCACCAGCGTGCTCAGCGACGCCATTGCCGAGGCAGCCCCGACAGGATCGGTCGCGTCGGCTGCCACCAGCAATGCCGGCTTATCTCCGCGCCGCACCGCGCGCTCGAAATTCACCGGAATCTCGATCGCAAACAGCACCCTGCCCGATGCCAGCAGCCGGTCGAACTCGGCTTCGTTATCGAGCACGTATTTCACGTCATAATATTTGGTGTTCTCCAGCGCCTTGAGGATGGAGCGGCCGAGATCGGTCTCCTCCTGCATCAGCACGGCGGTGGGCAAATGGCGGGGATTGGTGTTGATGGCATAGCCGAACAGCAGGAGCTGCATGAGCGGCACCATGACGATCATGGCAAACGAGACACGATCGCGCCGGAGCTGGATGAACTCCTTGATCAGCATTGCCCAAGTCTGGCGAAAGAAGAAAGAACGCCGCGCAGGCGCGTTCATTGCAGGCGGCACGCTGAGTGACGTCATTGGTAATTGTCCCTCGCCTTGCCCATCAGGTCGATAAAAACGTCTTCCAGCGAAACCGCCGAGCGGACAAGCCGCAGGTCCGGCCTGTTGCGGTAGGGCGCGAGTGCCCGTTCGAGGGCGGCTTCGTCGCGCCCGGACACGTGCAGATTCGTGCCAAACGGCGCGACCATGTCGACGCCCGGCGACCCGGCAAGCTCTTCGCCGAGCTTCGCCAGGCCCTCACCGTTGGATGAGCTCATGATGTAGGTGACAAGATGAGATGAGGCCGTCACCTCTGCCACCGTGCCATGCGCCAGCAGCACGCCATAGGCAATATAGGCGATCTCGTGACAGCGCTCGGCCTCGTCCATGTAATGGGTGGAGACCAGGACGGTGAGGCCTTCCGCCGCGAGCGCGTGGATCTCGTTCCAGAATTCGCGCCGCGCCTTCGGATCGACGCCTGCCGTCGGCTCGTCAAGCAGGAGGAGCTGCGGGTTCGGAAGGGTGCAGGCACCGAGCGCAAGCCGCTGCTTCCAGCCCCCGGAAAGCTCGCCCGCGAGCTGGCGCTCGCGGCCCGTGAGCCCAAGCCGCTCGATCATGGCGCGCGCGGCGCCCTTCGGATTTGCCAGACCATAAAGACGCGCCACAAATTCCAGATTCTCCCCCACCGAGAGATCCTGATAGAGGCTGAAATGCTGAGTCATGTAACCGACGTGTTGCTTGATCTCGTCTGCTTGGGTGCGAATGTCGTAGCCGAGGCATGTGCCTCGCCCCTCATCGGGCGTGAGCAGTCCGCACAGCATGCGAATGGTCGTGGTCTTGCCGGAGCCGTTGGGACCGAGAAATCCGTAGATCGCGCCGCGTTTGACCCGCATGGAAAGATTGCGCACGACCTTGCGCCCATCGAAGGATTTCGTGAGCCCCTCGACTTCGATGGCGATGTCCGGCGCGGCCGTCACGGCACGGCCCCCAATGCAACGCTCACCGGCTGGCCCACGCGCAGGCGTTCCGGCCGATCCGTCCGCGCTTCGATCAGGAATACGAGCTTGGAACGCTCGTCCATGCTGTAGATGACAGGCGGCGTGAATTCGGAGCTGCGCGCGATGAATGTGATCCTGGCCACGATATCGGCATCGCAACCGTCGCACGTCACGCGCACAGGGTCGCCCAGCTTGAGCTTGGGGAGCGTCGCCTCGTTGACAAAGAAGCGCACCTTCAGATTATTCGGTGGCAGCACCGCCAGGATCGGTTTGCCTGCGGTAACAAGCTCGCCGCCGCGAAAGTAGATTTGCTGAATGCTGCCGGTGACGGGGCTGTAGACCTTGCGCCGGGTGAGCCGGGTTTGCGCCGAATTGAGCCGGGCCTGCGCCGTTCGCAGCGCCGCTTCGGCATCCTCCAGCGTCTTCTGCGTGCCTGATGACGTCTTCACCAGAGCGAGTGCCCGATCATAGGCAAGCTGCGCGTTTTTCACCGACGCGTCCGCCATGGCGACGTCGGCGAGCTGGAGTTCCGCATCGAGCGTGAACAGGAGCATGCCCTTTTCGACCTGATCGCCCTCACGCACGGCGAGCGTATCGATCCGGCCTTGCTCATCCGGCCCGACGAAAATCAGCTCAGCCTCGACCCAGCCCTGATAGGTGGGGTCCTTTGTATTGTCGCATCCTGCCAGCAGAAGCGCTGCAAGTGTCAGCAGCAGCCATAGCAGGCGTTGCCAGATTGCGAACAGAGGCGTGCTCATGACGTGCCTCTGTCATCGAACAGCAATTCGAGATGGGCACGCATGAGCGCGCCCACATCGAGCGGCTCGAAGCGGCCGAACAGACCGTTCCACAGGATGGCCATCAGGGCGGGCGCGACCAGCAATTGCGGAAAGCGCGCGAGCGCGTCCTTGCCAAGCTCGCCGCGTTCTACGGCGACACGCAGCCGCTGCCTGAGCACCGGCAACACACGCCCAATCACCTCGCGATAGTAGAACTGCGCGAGCTCGGGAAAGCGCGTGCCCTCGCTGATGATGAGCCGTATCACGTCTTTGCGGCGCGTGCCGTAAATCTCCTCGATAAATGTTGTGATGATGAGCTCGGCAAGCGCGCGAATGGGCAGCTCCCGCACTGCCGCCGCCTCGATCGTGCCGATCAGCGGGCTCAACCTGGTGCGAACGAGATCCTGAAACAGGTTCTCCTTGTCGCGGAAATAGAGGTAGATCGTTCCTTTCGCGACGCCTGCGCGCCGGGCGACGTCGTCGAGGCGGGTGTCGGCAAATCCGCGCGCGGCGAATTCATCGAGCGCGGCATCGAGGATTGATTGGCGTTTATCGGCCTCGTGCGCGGGCTTACGCCGAGCGCCTCTGTCCCTGCCTGAGCCCTGCGCCGGGCTTTTGCGCCTTGCCGCCGGACCTCGCGCCACGGCAGCCTCCTCCATTGACTGACTGGTCAGTCAGTAACGTAGGCAAACGCACGCGCGAGCGCAAGTGTGATTTAGGCGGTAGGGTGGGCAAAGGCGCGCGCGCTGCAACACATACGCGCGGGCAAGATCGCACACGCGCGCCGTGCCCACGCGGGAAAGGCTATCTATTTGGAGGCGTGGCGGAACGCGTGCGCGCGCCGCGGACGCAGTCAAGCTTGCGCAGACTGCGTAAACTTGTCTGCGCCGCGCGGCTTTTGCGCACCGTACGCCAGCCCTACCCCTTCGCGTCGCAGGCCCAGGCGCGAATGACACAGTCTTTCCCGCCATAGTCGTAGCACTGCTTGAGCGCGGTGTTCTGGGCTTGGCCGAGCCTCGGCGCCACAGCATAGCCGTGGGCGCCACAAGCATTCTTTCCGTCAACCGCGATTGCCCCGCAGGCGCGGCTTAAGGGGACGACCTTGCAGCCGCCATGGCACTTGCCGAGCGCCGCGCGGCTTGCCGCGTCTTCACGCGGAAAATCGTAGGCAAAGCCGTACGCCCCGCATGACCCTATCGCGAGCGCGCCAGCCGCATACCCGGTCGCCATGTTGCTTAGCAACAGACCAGCAAGTGTGGCGCCTGCCAGTACACAACGAAAAC
>CATPCO010000522.1 GCA_955652925.1 uncultured Xanthobacteraceae bacterium
CCGCCCTACTGTCGGTGTGTCTACGTTACCGCGACCTACCGCATGCGCGAGGCAACGCCGCTTATTCACGCCGGCGCGCTCAAGCCGTGGGGCACGACGTTGCCGTGGGCGTGGCCGCACGACGGCCTGGCGCACGACAGGACATCGGGTGAGCAGCTGGCCGAGAGCTACCGCAGGCACGGGCTCAATCTGCTCGGCGGCAAGGCCGAGTTCGACGACGGCTCGTCGGGCGTGGAGGCGGGACTCTTCATGATGCTCGAGCGGATGCAGACCGGCCGGTTGAAGGTCTTCCGGCATCTGACCGACTGGTTCGAGGAATTTCGCCTGTATCACCGCGACGCCGGCAAGGTCGTGAAGTTGCGCGATGACCTGATCAGCGCAACGCGCTACGCGCTCATGTGCCTGCGCTTCGCCAGGCCCGCGGGGCAGAGCAGCTTCGGGCGAAAGCTGGACTATCCGGCGCTGGGGATTGTGTGATCGGGAATGTGCCGGGCCCGAGGCCGCAGAAGATGCGAGCATGCCCATCGTAGATTTTGCGCGGCGCACAATACCTGGGCGCTATGCGAACGCGGGAGGCGGCTTCTTCGCCAGTTACAAGCTCAAATCGTCCGGTGCCGATCGTGCCGTATGGCGTATTTGGAGGATCACAACGTCATCTCCCTGGACAGTGTAGTAAATGCGATAAGAGTATCGGGTGGGAGGCAGGATACGAATCTGAGGATTGGTGGTTGCGACACCAATATACGGATTTGTGAGTAGCCGATTGACGCGGGTGCGGAAATGCCGCCGAACGCGATCAGCCGCGGCAGGCGAGCCGTGCACGGCGATGTAGCTGCGGATATCCCGAAGATCCTGGAGAGCGCGAGTGTCCCACCGAAGGTTCATGACCAGGGCTTATTGAGCACCTCGTCGATATCGGCATGGGATGCAAATTCACCGCGCTTGGCGCGTTCAAGCGCGCTTTCGAGCACGGCGCGCTCATCGTCAGAGAGAGCATACGTTTCTTCGTCTGTGATCTCGGAGAGCGCCTCGACGGCGAGTTCCTGCCGCGGCTTGGGCAACGCCCGCACCTTCGCAAACAGGGTCTCCAGCTTCTCTTCTGTCGTAGCCATAATGGGAAATATATAGCATACCCCACCAAGTCCCAAAAGAATTCTTGGATTCTTTCGATTTCTTCCGTCGTCGGCATCGCGTGCTCCAGGGATCAAGCCTTTGAACTCCATGCCTGGGATGACCTGATCAGCGCAACGCGCTACGCGCTCATGTGCCTGCGCTTTGCCAAGCCGGCGGGCCAGACGAGCTTCGCGCGCAAGCTGGAATATCCGGTGCTGGGGATTGTGTGTTCGGGAATGTGCCGGGCGCGAGGCCGCAGAAGAGATGAGAGCATGCCGGTCGTAGCGTCCCTTGCCCTGGCGAGCCCTGTTGCCGCAAATTCGCAAGGCGTTGCATGACACGCATGTCCGCAGCCGGCAGAAGTTGACATTGCCGCCTCAGAGCGGACGCCGCTTTTGACCCACAGCCGACTTATGCTGGAGCGAAATCCCGCACTGCGGCGAGCCCCTGACTGACCCTCGCCAATCCGCTATGCTGCCATTCTGGCCAGGGGCATCGGGTGCAATTCGACCAACCGAAACGACGCGAATTCATCACGCTGGTTGGCGGCGCGGCAGCGTGGCCGCTCGTGGTGCGGGCGCAGCAGGCGGGCAAGGTCGTCCGGATCGGCTTTATCGGCGCCAGCCTCAATTCGCCGGCGATGGCCGGGCAATACCAGGCGTTCTTAACCGAGCTGCGTGAGCTCGGATTCGGTGAGGGCCAAAATGTCATCGTCGACTATCGGCGGATCGACGATCCCCGCGGACCCTTCGCCATCGCTGCCGAATTGATGCGGTTGCAGGTGGACCTGGTCGTCGCCACCGGCCCCGAAGTTGCGCTGCAGGCGGTCGTTGGTGCGAGCCGCAGCATTCCGATCGTCATACTCGCCGTGCAATATGATCCGATTGCGCGCGGTTACGTCGAGAGCCTGGCTCGTCCCGGCGGCAACATCACGGGCGTATTCTATCGACAACCGGAACTGGCGGCAAAGCAGCTCGAATTGCTGACCCAGGCCTTTCCGGAGAAGTCCCGATTCGCCGTTCTCTACGATGCGAACTCGGCCGATCAGCTCAGCGCGGCCGAGGAAGCGGCCAAGTCCATGCCTTTGGAGCTGCGACCGCTGAAGCTCGAGAAGCCGCCGTACGATTTCGCCGCAGCGTTTGCGACCATGGCGCAGGGCGGCGCGCAAGTGGTGCTCGTCCTCTCGAGCCCGCCCTTCGTCGAGCACCGTCCGCAGATTGCCGCACTGGCAATCGAGCACCGCCTGCCCACGATGTTCGTCTTCAGGTCCTATGTCGATGCGGGCGGGCTGATGTCCTATGGCGTCGAGCAATCGGCGATGTACCGTCGACTCGCCGCTTTTGTCGAAAAGATCCTCAAGGGGACGAAGCCCGCCGATCTGCCGGTCGAGCAGCCGACGAAATTCGAATTCGTGGTCAATCTCAAGACTGCAAGGGCGATCGACGTCGAGTTGCCGACATCGATTCTCCTTCGCGCCGACGAGGTAATCGAATAAGACGATTTTTGCTGCACCTGCTCACGTCGGGTTATGGCACTTCTCGAACATAGCTAAGAGCCCCATGTCCGCAGCCGGGGAAAGCCGACTCAAACACGGTTTAAGGGCGCGCGACTGCTCGCGCGCAGTGCACCTCGGGATAAAGCTCGCGCACAAATGTGGGCAGAACAGCCTTGCCGCGAAGAGTGGCAGGGCGAAACGCTGGATTGGGTGTGGTTCGACGAAGAGCCGCCGCTCGACATCTACACCGAGGGCCTCACGCGCGCGAACCGCTCGCAAGGACCGGAGTGGATGAC
>CATPCO010000523.1 GCA_955652925.1 uncultured Xanthobacteraceae bacterium
GCCCAACTTGGACTTCAGACCTTTTTCCCGTCACTCATGACCTGTGCTTCGTATGCCCTAAGCTGGTCATGCTCGGTTATGGATTCCCCACGGAAACTCGATCTCGAGCACCGCTTTCTCGGTCTCCACTCCCAGCAACGCTCGCCCTTTGATGGTCTCACCTCCCTGGTCCAGCCAGGAAACAAGCCAGTTGTCCTGCGCCATTTCAAGAGCGGGCATAACGATGATAAAGGGCATAGTCGATCGGAGAGCAGCCCAGCGTCTAGTCTGAAACTCCAATTCGTTCTGTCTTTGAACTCGCCTCGATCATGTCTCGCACCCGCGCGGTAGGCTCGGGGTCGCTCTCACGCACGGCGGGCAAGGGGCCGTTCACGGTGAAATAATGCCTGCCCGCGACCAGCAACTCCTCAGCCGGGAAGCGGGTGATGACCTCATGGCCGGTTTTGGTAACGACGATTTCCTCTTCGATGCGCGCGGCGCTCCAACCGTCGGTAGACGGCCAGAAAGTCTCAAGCGCGAAGACCATGCCGGGCTTGATCTCGCAGGAGTGATCAAAAGAGACAAGCCGACTGATCACCGGTTTCTCCCAAATTGCCAGTCCCACGCCGTGGCCATATTGCAACGCAAAACAAGCCTCTTCATTGGGAAAGCCAAACTCTTCGGCCTTGGGCCAAACCGAGGCGATCTCCGCCGTTGTCCGGCCCGGGCGCACCAGTTCGATCGCGGCATCCAGATATTCGCGGCAGCGCTTATAGGCATCGACCATGGCGTGCGAAGCATATCCAATGGTGAAGCAGCGGTAATAGCAAGTGCGGTATCCCATGTAGGAATGCAGAATGTCGTAATAGACGGGATCGCCGGGACGAAGCGCGCGATCGGAAAAGACGTGCGGGTGCGGGTTGCAACGCTCGCCGGAGATGGCGTTTACCGCCTCCACATATTCAGATCCGAGATCGTACAAAACCTTGCTCACCAGCCCGACTGCCTCGTTTTCGCGCATACCGGGCTTCATGGCCCGATACAGCTCGTCGTAGGCGGCGTCCACCATGGTTGCCGACATGTTGAGCAGGGTGATTTCATCCTGCGTCTTGATCACGCGCGCCTCGGACATGAGGGCCTGGCCGTCGATCACTTCGATGCCCTCGCGCTGCAGGGCAAACAAGACCGGCAGCTCGATGATGTCAATGCCGAGCGGCTCTTTGTGCAGGCCACGCATTTCGAGCTCGATGCGGATTTTCCGCGCCACGTCTTCGGCACGACCCATCTCCGGTGTCATGGCGCCACGCAGCATGGAGATCCCCGCCCTGGAGCGCTCTCCCAGCCACGGACAGTGCAGCTGATGATGGCGAGCGGCGGATCCAAAGTCCCAGAGGATGGGTTCGTCGTTTTGTGGCAGAAGTGCGAAGCGGTTGCACTTGTCCTGTGCCCAGGTCCCGATGTGGGTGGCAGTCAGATAGCGCACATTGTTCATGTCAAAGCAGAGAAGAGCGCCCATTTCGGACTTGGCCATCAATTCTTTGGCGCGCGCCAGGCGCTCCCGGCGCAGCCGGTCAAAGTCCACTCGCGCTTCCCAATCCACTGCCATGGTCCCGTAAGTTGGAAGTGACACGACATGCCTCCTTAATTACTCATTCTTAGGCCGCGGTGGGTGCTGGTGATGTAGTCGTCTGGCCGAAGCGCCTCACATACTCCCACGGCCACCGCTTCTCCGCCCACATACAAGGGCGCCGGTCCCGAAGAGGCGGATGGCAAGCATCTTCGGGTACACCCGAACCCCCTGCCCCATCTTCGCCTGCGTTTCGCGGATTTCCCTGGCCGTTGTCATTTCTTCACTCCTGACATGCGAGCCAAGACGTCAAACACTACCGCGAAATCCTGTTTCTCCCATCCCATGCCGCGCGCCGCCGTGAGGAATTCATTGGTGACCGCAGTCGTGGGAACGGGCACGTTAAGCCGGCGGCCGAGATCCATGGCGAGCAACATGTCCTTCTGCATCATGTTGACGTCGAACCAGGCTTCGGCAGGCTGTTGGAGAACGAAGGGTCCGCGGTATTGAATCATGGGGGAGGCCACGGCGCTGTGGACAAGAACGTCCACTGCAACTTCACGCGGAATGCCGCTCTTTTCGGCTAGCAAGATTCCTTCGGAAAAAGCCAGCATCTGCACCGCAAGACTGAGGTTCACCGCGATCTTCATCGCCAGGGCGAGACCGTTGTCACCCACATGAGTAACCTTGGGACCGATATCGAGCAGCAGCGGTTTCAAACGCTCAAAAGTCTCGCGTTTCCCGCCGACCATCACTGACAACCTTCCCTGCTGCAGCGTGATGACGCTTCCCGAAACCGGTGCGTCGACCATGTCGGCGCCCTTTGCCCGAACCTCGGCGGCTAGAGCACGGCTGACCTCAGGGCTGATCGTGCTCATGTCAACGAAAAACTTACCGGAGCTGAGTCCCGCCAGGAGTCCGTCAGGACCATCAGTGATAGCGGCAGTCGCCGCCGCGTTAGTGACCATGGAAAAGTTGACATCTGCCGCAACCGCAACAGCACGGGGCGAGTCCGCCCACCGCATACCTTTGTCAATCAGCCATTGCGCCTTCGCACGAGTCCGGTTGTAGCCGGTTACGGTGTGCCCCTTTTCGAGCAACCGGTTCACCATCTGGCTGCCCATTACTCCCAGACCGATAAAACCAAGATTGGCCATCCGCCTCAGCCCTCCTCGCGCTAAGAACTTGGCTGCGAAGCCACCGGCTTTTTACCGGCTGAGGAGCGTTGCGAGTCCTCACGAACTTGCTGCAGATGATCGCGCATCGC
>CATPCO010000524.1 GCA_955652925.1 uncultured Xanthobacteraceae bacterium
CTCAGATTACAAAAGATTGGCAGTGAGCAATTTTATACAGACGCGAATCACCCGTCGGACTTAGCTTGATCATTGGCGTCGATTCTTCCCACGGGAGGGAAATCATCATGTCTATACATCAACATATGCCGCACCCGTTTGTCCTTGCTGAATCCTGGATGATGTTTTGTCCCGAGTGCTCGCAGAAAATGAGAATCATCATGGCGGCACCAGCCCAGAATGGGAGGGAAACACGCACCTATGAGTGCGTCTACGGTCACCGGGAATGGATGTCTGTGGCCCTTCCTTGAGGGGGAGCCCGTGCGGCCGCCTTCGGGCGGCCCTTCGTTTTTTGGGATCGTTCCGGGTATCATGTGCGGGCGAACTTGCCTGGTTGCAGGCCAAGAGCAATTAATAGGGTGTCGGTGACGCGTCCTAAGTCCTCATATTCGTCGTATGGGCGCGCAAGAGCGATCTTGAGAATATCAATGGCTTTCTCAACCTCCGCTTCTGCCACAACGTAGATCGTGCTTCGGGATCACGGCGATGCTCCCGCACCCTAATGAGCCGTCCGAACATCATCCCCGCAATATGTCTCGGATACCGGGCGATTGATAGGTCTGGGAGAAGGTACGGCAGGGCACGCGTGATTTATTCGTCCAAACAGGGCTTTTGAATAATTTTCCCGGGTGTTCTGTTTTGCACAGACTCGGCCCTCGCCCATTCGCTATGAACGCGCCTTTGCAGGTGGCCGTGGGGGCGGAATGTTTACATCCGCCAACCACACCGTAATTCAAAGTGAGGGGGGACGCATGGCAGATGATCTCAATGAATTTGATGATCCTGAGCAATCCTATCGCCGGGGATATGTTCACGGAGCTCGAGAAGTGCTCGCCGCAATAGAGCAGCGATTGTCGGCGGATCAGCGCGGCATGGTAGAGACGTGGCTCGAAGGTGATTTATCAAAATGGCGTCTCGAAAATTTGCGGGGAAAGACCGGGCGCAACAAGACGGGATTAACCGGCAACATGGGTCCGCCACGGCTCTTAATTTTAGATTAGGACACTCCCGGAACTGATCGCGGGTTTAGGGCGTGGGAGCTCGGGGGCTCGCGTTTGCGACCGCGAGCGAGCCAGTCGAGGTGGTCAGCTAAGTGACGCCAGCCTTGGGCAAGCTCCTGGTAGGCCAACCGCGCTGCGGGATCGCTGCCACTGCGGCGATCCTTGCCCGAGCGGCGTCCCGCGTTCGATCGGCGCTCATTTTGATTCATCGCGGATTTCTCCTCAAAAGAGGAACCCGGACCCGCTCACAGGAGCGTCAGCTTCAAAAAAAGATTTGGACGTGCTTTCGTTCCGCGCGCGGAACTGGGGCTCGCGCGCCGCTAGCTCAAGACGTAGCAGTACGCATGGGCGAGAGGCTCGCCCATGCGCACGGTAGGCTCCACAGGGTTCGTTAGGTAGAAGGTGGTTCAGCCCTTCGTGACGACAGGCGGCGGTGCCTTGCCCTTGCCCATTCCTCCGCCGGCGCAGCCAGCAACGCTGAAGGCGACGACGGTTGCAAGTAATGCGACTACAAGCTTCTTCATTTGAGCCCCCTAGAAATATTCAATCTTATCGCGCTCATAAGGACATTGGGTCGTTTCGATTTCTAGTGCACAAAAGCCACTGTGGATAAGATTGCGATTATTAAGGCATTGCCATTTGTACTTTCTCACATGACCGGGACTTCAGGCAGCAAACTGCATGCAGAGGAGCCAGGCGACGGATTTGCAAAAGATTGCGTGGGGAAATGGCGCGGTTGAGTGGCGGACTGAGTTCCCGTTGAGCGATTATGGTATAGCGGAGTTGGGGCATTTGAGAAAATCAGCGTGATATACGACGCAACAGCGATCTCAGCTATCCTGATTTTTGCACTGACCTACTTCGTGGTCGCGATCGGGAAACTGCCGGCTTATCACATCGATCGTGCCGGAGCAGCACTGCTCGGCGGCAGTCTCATGGTAGGCGTCGGCGTCCTATCTGCCGAAGAAGCGTATCGTGCGATTGACTTCAACACGATTACACTTCTCCTTGGCATGATGATCGTTGTTGCCAATCTGCGCGTGGCTGGCTTCTTTCGTGTCGTCAACAACTGGATTGGGACCCACGTCCACCGTCCGTTCACGCTGCTTCTCGCTGTTGTAGTCAGCTCGGGCATGCTGTCGGCTTTTCTCGTCAATGACACGATCTGCCTCGTGATGACTCCGCTCGTGCTCGAACTGGTGACACGGTTTAAGCGGAACCCGATCCCATATCTTCTCGCAATTGCCATGTCGTCTAACATCGGTAGCGTTGCGACGATAACCGGCAATCCCCAGAATATGATCATCGGCGGCGTATCACGCGTGCCATACACCATGTTTGCAGCTATGCTGGCGCCGGTCGCGGTTGTCGGGCTTGTTGTCGTTACGCTTTTCATAGCGGTCTCCTATCGGCACGAATTCTTTACCGGCGAGCACATGCAGAAAACAGAATTGCCGGCGCACTATCATGGCGCGCTCCTCGCGAAAACCGGGCTTGTCATGGTGGTGATGGTAGTATCGTTTTTTCTTGGCCAACCCGCCGGAAAAGTGGCAATCGTCGGCGGCGCGTTCCTGCTACTGACGCGTCGCGTCAAGCCGGAGAAAATCTACCGTGAGATAGATTGGCCGATGTTGGTTATGTTTGTGGGTCTGTTTATTGTGGTGGCGGGGCTTGAGAAGACTGTGATCACGCCTGACATCACCGGAGCTGTGGGTCATCTCCGCCTGGATGATGTGGGCATTCTCAGCGGTGTGACTGCGGTCTTATCCAATCTCGTCAGCAACGTACCGGCCGTTCTTGTTCTCAAGCCTTTCATTGCAAACTTGCACGACCAGCAACGCGCGTGGCTGGTCGTTGCCATGGCCTCGACACTCGCCGGTAATTTCGCTCTTGTCGGCTCGGTCGCCAATCTCATCGTGGCGGAGCGGGCCAAGGCTCGCGGGGTTACGATTGGCTTCTGGAGCTATTTCAAGGTCGGCGCGCCGCTGACCCTTGTAACAATCCTATTCGGGGCGGTGTGGCTTGCCGCCATTCAGCGCTGAGCCGACGGCTCGTTCCGTGCATCCCCGGTCACGCTCATTCAATTAAAGAAGTTGCTCTAATTGCGCGGGCGGCGGATTCGCGGTTCGCCTTTTGACGGGAGCGAGTGCAGTGGCAGGAAGATATCCTCGGTGCCCGAACTGCGATTATGCGGAGTCGATCACGAACCTCTCGCGATGCGAAAGGGGTCATGTGTTTTGCGGCAAGTGCGTGGTGCTTGTAAGGATGGGACGTGCTGGGCCGCTACTCGACACATGCCCGAAATGTGGAGGCCGTGCGAAAGAGCATCTGGGATTGGTCATGGAGTCGAGGGAGTGAGTTAGGCGGAG
>CATPCO010000525.1 GCA_955652925.1 uncultured Xanthobacteraceae bacterium
CAGGCCATATCGAATGCAGCGGTCATGACAGCGATAGCTTCGGGAATCGTACGTCGTGTTAGGTTTGACTAGGTGCAACATGACACATGTGCCCAATGTGCAGGTGAAGCTTCTTCGAAGCTTAACCGGGTAGCGAAACCTTTGACTGTTCAAAATTGCACACTTTTGCAAAATTTAATTCTTTGCTGTCGGCATCCCTCCTGAGACGGATCTCGCTCGTGGCTGGTGTTCTTTTGGTGCGTCAGGGATGGAAGCCGCCAGGCCGAAAGCGCCGGGTTTGGTTCACGACAGCTCGGCCTGTGCCGGAAGCGGTGCTTATGGCAGCGGCCGCGGGTGGTCTGCGCCTGAGATGCGACAGAGCCAAAACGACCAGAGAGGCAGCGACAGACGGAGACAAGCCATAGAGCCAGATGCTCGACGGCGTCCACATTCAGCAGCACTGCGATGTGGAATGTTGACGCGACCATTGTACCAAGGTGGAGCAACCGCTTTTTTGCCATCGTCCGGTGCCGAAATGACGGTCGCCTGCAGGGGATCGCTGGGGGCTTGTCGTCTCACACGCGTATCACTGTGAGCGACATCCGCGCAGCGTGAGGGCACTGAGTAACCTCCCGGTGCCCTCACGTTTTTCTGGGCTGCCCGCTATCGTCGTCGAAGCTCCCGTGCCCATTCGAAATCCGCCGGACGACAACAACATTTGGTAATGCGGCGCACCCCCACACCGCCGCGCTCGGACTGGCTGCACGAGTTACCAACTTGTTCGTAACCGAGGCGGCCTCACTCCGGAATCCAGGTCATTGAATTCCGATCATATTTGAAACCCTTCGCATTTTTCAGTGCGTCTTTCGTGGTATTCATGACGAGATACCACTTGTTATTGTCTTTAGTGGTCGCGCGAACCGCATTAAATGGCACCAAAACATCTTTTTCACCCGCGCCGAGAAAACCTCCGACGCCAACAACGAGGGCTGTCGCCTTGCCTTCCGCGTCTAGAAGTACGTCCATGACCTCGCCAATTTTGTTATCGGCGGGGTCATAGATGTTTTGCTTGTACCAGTGGGTCACGGTGACGCTGTTATTCGGAACACTTTGCAGGATCTGAGTAGATGGCGTTGGAGATGTTTGTGCGCTTGCGCCTGTCGTCAGGAGCGCGAGCACGATTGCTGTAAGCACTGGTCTTCTCATGGAGGTCTCGCCTTGCAATCGACTGGACGGGAATTCGTCCGATAGTAGCAACGTAGTACCCGCCAATGAGGTTCCCGGCGGCGTATAACGCACCCCATCGTCCTGGGCGGCTTTGCTGGCGTTGTGCGGCGGTAGACGGATGACCCCTATCGAAGCCCATCCGACATAAGCAGAGCTTAAAATCCCGCAGCGCAGCAGTCTCCTCCGACATTGACGAAACGCCCCGGTATCGCGGGGCTTTCGGAATCCTCCGCATGTGGATCGGGGGAGACTGGACTGGATGGCTGGGCTGAGAGGACTCGAACTCGCAAACGTCACTTTTGGTAAACTACTGAAATAATGGCCGGATTCTCTTTTGTTTCAACGAACATTGTGGGATCTGAGACCTTTCGCCGACGAGCTGCAATAAACATCGTGGAAATGACATCTGCGATAACCTCCAAAAGTCATTTCCGCCTGTTCCGATCTGGTGATGCCGTGAGACTCCGCTGAGCCGGCGGTGCGGCTCGCGAAGGCCGTTGTGCACCGCAGGGCTTCTGTTGCGTTGCGCCCGGAGGGGCCCACTGGGCACGTGCGCCCTGCGGGGTGAATGCCGAGATTGGCTAATGCGTGACTCTGGAGGCTAGCTGAGCGGGATCGCTGCATTATCCAGACCGCGAGTTAGTCTTTCCGAGCTTAGCTCGGCCATATCCATATCATCGGCTGCGCCAATGATCTTGGCCTGCTATTTCCAATTCAAAGTGTGGCATCTCCATCACTTTCAGGGGAACTTGGAAGGCCGCCGCCGGTTTAGCCAGCGGCTCTCACCAGGAGACTCTGCATGCCCAGGCAACTCAAGAAGCTCGACGAGCTGTTTCATGACACCCTCAAGGACATCTTTTACGCGGAAAAGAAAATCCTCACCGCATTGCCCAAGCTGGCCAAGGCCGCTCGACATCCACAACTGAAAGCCGCATTCGAAAAGCACAGAGGCGAAACCGAACATCACGTCTCTCGCCTCGAACAGGTTTTTGGAACGATTGAGAAAAAGGCGCAGGGAAAGAAGTGCCTTGCAATCGATGGCATTATCGAAGAGGGCCAGGAGATTGCCAAAGAGTATAGAGGCTCGCCGGCCCTTGATTCGGGGTTGCTGGCCGCGGCTCAAGCAGTGGAGCACTATGAGATTTCCCGCTACGGAACTTTGCGAACATGGGCGCAAGAGCTGGGCTTGGCGCAAGCAGTGAGTTTACTTGAAATGACACTGGGCGAGGAGGAGCGTACGGATAAGACGCTCACTCAATTGGCCGAGACTTGTGTCAATCAGGAGGCTCAATCGGCTACCTGATACGGCTTGAGTTCAGAACAGGCTGGGCTCTGAGATATTGATATGGTCTCTGCAATTTGGAAGGTGTTGAAACAGACGGTCGTCGCGTTCGTCAACGATGAAGCATTAAGCCGCGGGGCTGCCATCGCGTTCTATACCGTCACGTCCATCGCGCCTGTTTTGCTCATTGTAATTGCCGTTGCAGGATTCGCGTTCGGGCGAGAGGCAGCTCAAAACGCCGTCATCGGTCAATTGAGCGATCTCATGGGCCAGCAAACCGCCGAGGTCCTGCAAACCGCGGTGGCGAGCGCAGGGAAAACGTCCTCGGGGATCCTAGCGACGATCGTGGGGATTGCAGTCCTCATCGTCACCGCTTCTGGTGTCTTCGGGGAAATGCAGACCGCCTTAAATGCGATCTGGAAAGCGAAGCCCAAAGGTACCACCGTATCGCGGCTTATTCGTGCTCGTGCCGCCAGCCTGGGGCTGGTTGCATCATTGGGATTCCTCTTGATGGTATCCCTTGTCGTGAGCACCGCACTAACGGCCCTTGGCAACCATCTCAATTCCATCCTTCCATTTGGAATGCTCATTCTTACTGTAATCAACGGCATTGTTTCCTTAGTTCTGATCTCGTTTCTCTTCGCAGCGATTTACAAGGTGCTCCCTGACCGACACCTTGAATGGCGCGACGTTATAATAGG
>CATPCO010000526.1 GCA_955652925.1 uncultured Xanthobacteraceae bacterium
CCGGTACGTGGAAGGTAGAAAGCTTCACTTCAGATTGAACCGGATCGGCACGGTCAGCGCGACCTGCGGGCCGGTGAGCTCGGCGGGAGGTGGGGGAAATGGCTGCGCGCGCGCAAGTAATGCAAGCGCCTCCTCGTCGAGGATGGGCGCGCCGGAGCTGCGCACAATGCGGCTTTCGACGAGGCGGCCTTGCCGGTCGAGGGTGAAGAAGACTTGCGCAACGCCCTGCTCGCGGCGCGCCTGCGCCGCGGGCGGATAGCGCTTGTTGCGCTCAAGGACGGCAGCGAGCCGCGAGGTCCAGGCCGGGATGGCAGTCGAGACCTTGGGCGTCGGACGGCCCTGCACGGGAGCGGCGGGGACGACCGCGGTCTGCGTGGGAACTGCTTGCGGCGCCGTTGTGGTGGGAACGGGGGGACGCGGCTCCTGGCGCGGTTCTGGCTTGACCTCCTGCGTCACCGGCGGCTCGACCGGCGCCTCGGGATTGGGAGCGGGTTTGACCTCGGGCGGCGGCTCCTCCGGCGGCGCCGTCTCGACCTTCTGCTCGGTCTTTTCTTGCGCTTGATCGAGCGGCTGGTCGGGCACGGCCTCGGACATGACCTGCTCGGGCCCAGGCGGGATCTCCGGGTTCTGGACGGCCGGCCCGACCAGTGCCGGCGCAAATTCAATGACGATGGCGCCGCTCACTTCGTCGGCATCAACCTCCTGGTGCCACTTGAACATCGCACCCGCGAGTGCGCCGTGGGCGAGCACCACAACGGCGCCGCTGATCAACCAGCGCCGCAGGTCGGCCACATCTTCGAGCGCCAGCGCGATCACGGGCCGGAAACCTTCTCCAGTCCGACCAGCGCAATCTTCAGATAGCCCGTGTCACGCAGAACATTCATCACTTCCATCAGCTCGCCGTAAGGCACCGCCTTGTCCGCGCGCAGGAAGATGCGTGTCTCCTTGTCGCCGGCGGTGGCAGCTTCGAGCCGGCTGCGCAGACCCTCGCGATTGACGATTTCATCGCCAAGGGCGAGCGTCAAATCGGATTTCAGCGTCAGATAGAGCGGCTTGGGCGGCCGCGGCTGCGGCTCCGCGCTCGACGCCGGCAAGTTGACCTGGATGTCAACGGTCGCAAGCGGAGCCGCTACCATGAAGATGATCAACAGCACCAGCATCACGTCGATGAACGGCGTGACGTTGATCTCGTGCACCTCGCTCAGTGTATCCTCGCCGTGATCGAGCCGCACGCTCATGCCATCGCCTCACACGAATTCTCGCAATTCACTCGGCGGCAACTGTGCGTCGCGCCGCGGGGGTCCGCACCTCCGCCGGCCGCTCGAGATCGCGGCTGACGATCCGCAGCACCTCCGCCGAGGCATCCCCGAGGAGCGCGCGGTAACCGGTAATCGAGCGCGCGAACACGTTGTAGATCACGACTGCGGGGATGGCGGCCGCCAATCCCAGCGCGGTCGCAAGCAGCGCCTCGGCGATTCCCGGGGCGACCACGGCAAGGTTGGTGGTGTGCGACTTCGATATGCCGATGAAGCTGTTCATGATGCCCCACACCGTGCCGAACAGCCCGACGAAGGGGGCGGTCGCCCCAATGGTGGCAAGAACGCCGGTGCCGCGCGCGATGCGCCGGTTGTAAGCGGCTTCGAGGCGCTCAAGCCGCGATGCGATCCGCTCCTTGATGCCGTCACGTTCGAGCGAGCCGGCCTTGAGCTCTGCGACAGCGGCAGCGAGGAATTGCCGGACTTCTCCTTGGATGCCGGCGAGCCGCTCGAGGCCTTCGGCCGGGCGTCCTATTCCGGCAAGGAGATTCAAGCTTGCGCGCACCCGCCGGCGCGCGAACAGGATCTCGACGGTTTTTGCCAGCCACACTGTCCAGGTGACGACGGAAGCAATGGCGAGCCCGATCAAAACGCCCTTCACCACCGGATCGGCATTGAGATACATGCCCCAGGGCGTGAGATCGCGGGGGAGCGTCGCGAGAACAGGCTCGCTCTCCTGAGCGACCGCCGCCGACATGCCGGCCGATGCGACGGCGAGCAAGCAAGACAGCAGGATGCGTGTGCAGTGCCAAAAACGGCGCATCAGCAGGCGCAACGCTTCATGTTCCATGCAACAGGCATATTCCATGCAACGGGCCTCGGGGCCCAGGCTCCATAGCCCAGGACGGGGGAGTGTTACAATGTAACATGGGCATTTTCCAGGATGCCCGCCTCGTCTTGATACCTGCACAATTCACAACCTTGCGTGCGACGCATTGACTTGGAGAACCCGGCGGGCACCATCGCGCCATGAGTCGAGCAGCGTCTGGCCGCCCCGCTGTTGCCCGCCTCCCGCTGGGGGAGGAGGTTATCCGGCCCACCTTCCGCCGCGAGCGCAACGCTCTCAAGCGAGGCGTGTGGCCGGTCGCGGGCTGCGATGAAGCGGGCCGAGGGCCGCTCGCCGGGCCGGTGGTCGCGGCGGCGGTCATTCTCGATCCCAAGCGGGTTCCCCGCGGCCTCGATGATTCCAAGAAGCTCGATGCGCAAACGCGCGAAAAGCTTCACGCCAAAATCTGCGCGAGCGCGCAGGTGTCGGTTGCCTGCGCACCGCCGTGGCGCATCGACCGCGACAACATCCTGCGCGCCTCGCTGTGGGCGCTCGCCCGCGCGGTCGCGGCACTGCCAGTGCGCCCGCAGCTTGTCTTTGTCGATGGGCGCGACCGCATCGATGCGGGCTGCGACTGCGAGGCGGTGATCAGCGGTGATGCCATCATCGCGTCCATTGCCGCTGCGTCAATCGTTGCCAAGGTGACGCGCGATCGCCTGATGACGAGGCTCGGCCTCCTGCATCCCGGCTATGGCTTCGAGCACCACAAGGGCTACAGCGTGCCCGAGCATTTCGAAGCCCTGGCGCGGCTCGGCCCGACCATCCATCACCGCCGCTCCTTTGCTCCCGTGGCCGCGATCTATGGAGATCCGGTGCCGTCCGAGGTAGCCGTGCCCGCTGATGCTTCGCCGGTGCTGGCGCTGTAGTACTCTCGTCATTCGGGGCCGGCGCGCCGGGGACCAGACCGCCTTATCTGTGCCGGTTGGGTCGCGTAATGTCGCTGCATGCTCTACGTCTCGATCTTCGTTGAATTGTTGCGTTCACGGCCTGCGCTTGCGGTTGGCTTCGCAACACTCGCCCAGGCCCTGTTGTGGTTTCTGATCCCGACGCTGTTCTATTCGGGTCCGCCGGGTGATCTGCCGTACGTGCTCGCGGTTGGACACGAATTCCAGCTCGGCAGCTATCTCGGGCCGCCGCTCGCGTTCTGGCTCGCGGAGCTCGCCTTCGATGCCACCGGCGGCAGTCTGTTCGGGGTCTATGCCCTCTCGCAGATCTGCGTCGCCGTCACCTATTGGGCGGTGTTCGCGCTCGCAAGCGCGATCGTGGGCGCTCAGCAGGCGGCGCTCGCGGTGCTGCTGATGGTCGGGATCGCCGCCTTCACGGTCCCGACGCCGGATTTCGGCCCGGTGGTCCTGAGCATGCCGCTGTGGGCAATCATCCTCTTGCACTATTGGCGCGCAGTCGGCGAGGGCAAGCGGGCCTATTGGCTTGCGCTTGCGGTCGAGGTCGGCCTCCTGCTGATGACGACCTATATGGGTTTGATCCTGCTCGCCCTGCTCGTGCTGTTCACGTTCACGGACGCGCGCGCGCGCAAGTCGCTTACCACGTACGATCCCTTGCTCGCGGCCATGGTTGCGAGCGTGGTCATGGCGCCGCATCTCATCTGGCTTATTGGTTCAAGCCATGGACTCCTGCAAGCGCCCACCGGGCTGCGCGGCGCAAGCGCGATCCTCGGCAGCTTCGCCGGCTGGCTGCGCCAGATCGGATTGATCCTTGCGGCGCATGCAGGACTGCTGGTCCTGGTCGCGCTGGTGGCGGGATGGCCGTGGCCGCTCAACGAGCCCGCGCCGGTC
>CATPCO010000527.1 GCA_955652925.1 uncultured Xanthobacteraceae bacterium
CCCGACAATGCCCGCATCCGCAATCAGCTTGAGACGCAGGCGAAGCGTAAGCTCCTGTCCAGGCTGTCCGGGGTTTGCATGGCGGGGGGCGCGGTTGGTGGAGGTCTTGAAGTGAGCGTTGCCGAACCCTCCGTTCCCCCCGCGCGCGAGCACGGTGCTCTGGCCGGCCTGCGTGAGATCGGCCAGCAACGTTCGATCACCTTCATCGTAGATCTGCGTGCCGGCCGGCACCTTGAGCACGACGTCGCCGCCGTTCGCACCATGGCGGTCCTTGCCCATGCCGGCGCGGCCGTTCTTCGCCTTGAAATGCTGCTGGTAGCGATAGTCGATGAGAGTGTTGAGTCCATCGACCGCCTCCGCAATCACGTCCCCACCCTTGCCGCCGTCGCCTCCGTTGGGGCCGCCGAACTCGATGAATTTCTCGCGCCGGAATGACACGCACCCGTTCCCGCCGTCGCCGGAACGGACATAGATTTTGGCTTCATCCAGAAACTTCATGACCAGCGGAATATGCGCTGGTGAAGCCAGAAACGGGAGGGGGTTGCCGCAAGCGCGAACGCTCGCAGCGCGCACTCAAACAGGATGCGTAAAGACCAGCTAAGGAAAAAGGCAATAGCACTCGTCGGGAGGGGCCAAGGAGGGCCTTGCCTCACTGATGTGGCCCGATAGGCCGCTCCCAACGCTGCCGTTCGTCAACCCGCCGCTACGCCGCAACCCGAACGATGCCGCGGCGATTATCGCGGCTAAAGTAACCCGGGGGCATTCCACCTCCGTTTTGGGTCTGCTCGTGTGCGCTTGCTGTAAGGAAGTGCGTGATCAGCGCACGATTTGATTTTGGGGTGTGTGCGGGCGCATGTCAATGGGCATCGATGCGCTTATCTGTTCACTCCGTTCAAGAAAAATTTCAGCCTGTGGTGGAGGTGAAAATGGCCCTCTTAGTGCACGCGACCTGATGAATCGCGCCGTAGCACTTTTCCCGGCAAGGCGCCGGTGTGGACCGAATTCTCGACCACCGGAACTCCGTTCACCAGGACGGTCGTGCGGTCTCCGCTTGGATATTGATGCGGGTCGGAGTAGGTCGCCCGATCACGAAAATCATCAGCGTCGAAGATAGTCACGTCCGCCCAATAGCCTTCGCGCAAGAAACCACGATTGCCGAGCTTGAGCGCCTGCGCGGTCGCTCCAGTCATTTTATGGACGGCGCGTTCGAGCGGGAGCAAATCAAGCTCTCGCACATAGCGGCTGATGATGCGTGGGAACGTGCCGTAGAAACGAGGATGCGGCATGCCCTGGCTGACGACCCCATGCGCCGCAACAGAGTTTCCGTCCGATCCAACCAGCGCGATTGGGGAACGCACCATCTCACGGATGTCATCCTCTGACATTGCTGTGACGAGCACGCGCGTAGCCGCCCCGTCATCGATGAGATAATCGGCAACGGTATCGATGGGATCCTGCCGGTGCTCGGCTGCGAGCGAGCCGATCGTTCGTCCGGCATGTTGCGGCAGGTTGGGCGAGATCGAGATCTGCACACAGTCCCACGATGGGATGCGGCCCCAATTGTTCAGACCATCGCGCGCGATATCGGCGCGGATGCGCTCACGTGTGTCTGCTAGCCGAAGCCGGCTCAGCATTGCGTCCACGCCGCCGGTCTGCAGCCATGGCGGCAGCAGGTTCTTGAGCGGATTGCTGCCTGCAGCATAGGGATAGAAATCACAATCCACGTCGAGCCCGCGTGCCTTGGCCTGCGCAATCATTTCCAGAGCGGCTTTCGACTTGCCCCAATTGTTCGACCCTGAGCACTTGAAGTGCACGATCTCGACGTGCACGCGGCATTGCTCCGCGATATCGATTGCTTCCTCGATCGCTTGCAGGACGCGGTCGGATTCATCGCGCAGGTGCGTGAAATAGCCGGCATTGTACTCCTTGACCACGCGGCAGAGCTCCATCATCTCGTCCGCGACCGCATGGCAGCCTGGTGCGGTGAAGAGGCCCGACGAGAGTCCGAGCGCTCCCACCGCGAGCGCCTCTTTGAGCAGCAGGGTCATGGCGTCGAGGTCCGGCCTTGTTGCCGGCCGGTCATCCATGCCCATCACCATCAGCCGCAAGGTATTGTGTCCCACCAGCATGCCGACATTCACCGCGGTTGCGGGAAATGTGTCGAGGTAATGCGGAAACGACATTTCCTTGAACGGCAGCCACGGCGCGCTCGGGCTCAAATAATCGCGCAGCAGATCGACCTTGCCGGGGCGCGCCGGCGCGACAGAGAAGCCGCAATGGCCCACGATCTCGGTGGTCACGCCTTGGCGCACCTTGCTCTCGGCCTTTGGATTGATCGGCAAGGTGAAATCGGAATGCGTCTTGATGTCGATGAAGCCCGGCGCAATTACCAGGCCGCGGGCATCAATGATTTTTGCGGTTGCGCAGGACAGATCAGAACTGATGCTGGCAATACGGCCGTTGCGGATGGCGATGTCGGCACGTTTGGGTGCGGCTGCGCTGCCATCGAGCAATAAGCCGCCGAGGATGAGGATGTCCGTGTTCACGCGAGGGCCTCGCGACAGCGAGAGGGGGAGCCGGTGTCCCGGCTCCCCCTCGCTAAGGCACGTGTCTTGATGACGCCAGGCGTCAACAGGCGAGCGGTGTCATTCGGCGGCCATTCCAGTCGCTGTCGTTTCGGTTGTGGGTAGAACCGAGACGAAGATGCGGCCCTTGGCCTTGGTATGAAACTTGACCTGACCATCGACAAGAGCAAACAGCGTATGGTCCTTTCCGAGCCCCACATTGGAGCCGGGGTGCCACTTGGTGCCGCGCTGGCGCGCAATAATATTGCCTGCCAGCACTTGCTCGCCGCCGAAAATCTTCAGACCGAGCCGCTGACTGTGGGAGTCGCGGCCGTTGCGGGATGATCCGCCTGCTTTCTTGTGAGCCATGGCTCAAGCTCCTTGTTTGACCGCTATGTAATCGAACGTCGAAGGAAAATCACTTCGCCGCCGGTTCGCCCCCCGGGATCAGGCTGGCGCGGTCCCCTGTTCCGTAGAACTCGTATCTGCGGCCTGTTTGGCCCCTTGTGCAGCAACACCGGCCTCGTCTGAATTTGCTATCGCGCTTGATCCTGCGGCCTTGCTGGGCTTTGCCCCCTCGGTCAGAATTTCCGTGACCCGAACAAGCGTGAATTCCTGCCGATGCCCACGCTTTCGACGTGAGTTTTTCCGGCGCCGCTTCTTGAAAGCGATGACCTTGGGGCCGCGTCCTTGCTCCAGGACTTCGGCTGCGACCGAAGCGCCTGCCACCGTTGGCGCACCCAAGGCTATGTCAGTGCCACCCAGCACCAGCACTTCGCCGAACTGAACAATCTCGCCGGGGTTGCCCGCGACCTTGTCGATTTTGATCACATCGTCGGTGGCGACCCGGTACTGCTTGCCACCGGTTCTGATGACTGCGAACATCGTTATTCCCTCGTGTTCAATCCCGATGCTCGGATTGTCCGGATCGGCTTCTTGCAGTCGATTAGTAATTAGAGCGGCGCCGAGCGCCAATTAAACCGCGCGGAGCCTTTCGGCCCCGCGCCGGGCTGTGGTTATGGCCCTAAGCCTCGGATCAGTC
>CATPCO010000528.1 GCA_955652925.1 uncultured Xanthobacteraceae bacterium
GAAAATCAGTCTATAATATCGAGTGCGCTAGCCCACGCATAAAAAGCAGGGCGGCTCGGGAGGACGAGATATGAAGCAGAGACTGTTCTTGGCCGTTTTCACCGCGGCCTTGCTGGCAGCAGGCAGCCCGCATGCGGAGCCGGCGGCGAATGCCTATCCGAGCCGCCCGGTACGAATGGTCGTTCCTTATCCGGCTGGCGGGCCTTCGGATTTGCTGGGCCGGCTTTTGGCGCAAAAGCTAGGCGATCGTTTGGGTCAGTCGTTTTACGTCGAGAACGTCAGTGGCGCGAGCGGTGCCGTGGGCGCCGGGCAGGTGGCCCAGGCGGCGCCGGACGGTCACACATTGCTGGTGGTGACGAACGACTTTGCGGTCGCGTCCGTTACGAACGCCAAGTTGCCCTATGATCCCATCGCGAACTTCTCGCCCGTAACCATCGTCGCCACTTCGCCCCAGGTGGTCGCGGTCAATCCGACAGTTCCCGCCAAAACCATGAAGGAGCTGATCGATCTGATCAGGGCCTCGCCCGACAAGTACAACTATGCCGGATTAGGCATCGGGTTTGGCCAGTTGTCTGCGGAGCGTTTGTTCAGGCTTGGTCTCAAGCTTGATGGCTTGACCCGCGTCCCCTTCAATGGAGCAGCGCCGGCGGTGAACTCAACGCTCGCGGGGCACACGCAGATCATCTTCCTCGGACTGCCTCCGGTCGCTCCGCACCTGAGCGCCGAGAAACTAAGGGCCCTGGGGGTCACCAGTCCCGAGCGAGCAACGGCGTTTCCGCAAATTCCGACCTTGCGCGAGTCTGGCGTGCCGGATCAGGAATCCGAACTGCTCATCGGTGTGGTTGCTCCCGCGGGCACGCCGCCGCACGTTGTCTCCCTGCTGCAGAAAGAGGTTGCCGGGATTGTTGCCCTGCCCGATGTGAAATCGACGCTCGGTTCATTGAGCTTCCAGGCCGTTGCGAGCACGCGTGGGCAGTTTGCAGATCAGATCAAGGACGACATTGCGGTTTGGGGCAAGGTGATGAAGGATGCGAATATCCCGGTGAATTGATGTAGCCGGGCGAAGAAGCTTACACGCTCAGATACGTCCGCAGCACAAACTCATTGTGCTCGAGCTCGGCTGAGCTGCCGGTAAAGCAGATCTCGCCCTTGTTCATGACGTGATGCCGGTCGGCGATCGCAAGCGCGGTGCGCAGGTTCTGCTCGACCAGGAGAATCGCCAGTCCCTCGCGCTTGACACTCTTGAGCACCGAGATGATCTCCTGCACGATCATCGGCGCCAGGCCTTCCGAGGGCTCGTCGAGCAGCAGCAGGCTGGGATTGAGCATGAGCGCGCGCGCGATTGAAAGCATCTGCTGCTCGCCGCCCGAGAGCTGAAAGCCGAGATTGCGCTCACGCTGCTTGAGGTTCGGAAACAAAGCGAAGATGCGCTCCAACGTCCATCGACGCTTATCGCCTGCGCGGGCAAAGACCGTGAGGTGCTCGCGCACGGTGAGACTCGGAAAAATGCCGCGCTCCTGCGGCACAAAACCGAATCCCAGGCGGGCGACAGCATAGGGCGCCAGCGCTCCGATGTCGCGGCCCTTGTATACGATCCTGCCGGCTCGCGGCTTGAGATAGCCCATGATGGTGAGGATGGTCGTGGTCTTGCCGGCGCCGTTGCGGCCGAGCAGACAGACGACCTCCCCGTCGCGCACCGATAGCGATACGCCGCGCAGGATATGGCTCTCGCCGTAATAGGCATTGACGTTTTCGAGCTCGAGCATCTCAGTGCAAAACCGTAGCCCGCGTTGAGCAGCAGCGAAACGCGGGGACTATGGCCCCGGATTTCGCTCCGCTCAATCCGGGCTACAGCTCAGTGCATCATACCGAGATAGACTTCGCGCACCCGGTCGCTCGCGCGGATCTCAGCCGCGGGGCCGGAGGCAACCACCTCGCCGTAGTGGAGGACGGTGATGTGATCGGCCACCGAGAACACCACGTTCATGTCATGCTCGATCATCAGGATCGTGAGCGCGCGCGGCAGCGCGGCGATGAGCTCGATCACGCGCGCGGTTTCGGCGGGAGACATCCCGGAGGTCGGCTCATCGAGGAGGAGAAGATCAGGCTCGCCCGCAAGGGCGATCCCGAGCTCGAGTTGGCGTTGCTCGCCGTAGGACAGATTGCGTGCCGGCGCTGTCCCGTCCTGCCTGAGCTCCACTTGCCGCATCAGCTCTTCCGCTCGGGCGGCGAGCAGGCTTAGCCGACGTACCGGAGTGAAGAAATCGAGCGATCTGCCGCGTCGCGCCCCAACCGCCAGGCGCAGATTCTCCAGCACGCCGAGATTGTGGAACAGGTTGTTGCGCTGGAAGGTCCGCGCCACGCCGGCGCGGCTCACGCGGTCGGGCGGCCAGCCGGTAATGTCGTTTCCCTTGAGCCAAATCCGGCCGCCGCTCGGCGCGAGCTGGCCCCCGATCTGATTGACGAGGCTCGTCTTGCCGGCGCCGTTCGGACCGATGATGGCGTGACGCTCGCCCGGCTCGATGGCGAGATTCACGTTGTTGGTGACCACCAGATTGCCGAACGATCGGTAGAGGTTCTCGATGCGCAGCAGCGTCATGCGAACCGCCATTTGAGCGCTTTTGGCAGGGCGATCTGCCGCACGCTGCCCCAAATCCCGCCCGGAAAGAACATGACGCAGCAGATGAAAACCACCCCGATAATCAGCATCCAGTGATCGCTATAGGTGCTCACCACGTTCTTCATGAGGAGAAACAGGCCGCTCCCGATGACGGGCCCGACCAGCGTTCCGGCGCCACCGAGGATCACCATGATCAGGATGTCGCCCGACGCGGTCCAATAGACTGCGTCCGGCGAGATGAAACTGTTGAAAATGGCGTAGAGACCGCCGGAAAATCCGGCAAGTCCACCGGCGATCACAAACGAGAGGAGCTTGTAGCGCCGTGTCGGATAGCCGATCGCCATCATGCGCGCTTCATTCTCGCGAATACCGACAAACACATGGCCGAGCGGAGCGTTCAGAAGACGACGCAGCCCCCAGTAGCAAGACAGGAAACAGGCAAGAGCCAGGAAATACATGGTAAGCGAATTCGCGAGGTCGGCCCCGAACAAGCTCGGCTTTTGCGCGATCGCAAGGCCATCCGAGCCGCCTGTGATATCGCGCCATTTCAACGCGGCCGAGAAGATGAGCTGCCCAAACGCGAGCGTGAGCATGAGGAACGTGATCCCGGCGGTGCGCACGCAGAAAAACCCGATCACAGCTGCCGCGACTGCGGCCAGCAAGACTCCGCCAGCCAGTCCCAGCCAGGCGCTCGCTCCGGCATGGGTGGTGAGGATCGCAACCGCATAGGCGCCCAACCCGAAAAATCCGGCATGGCCGAGCGACATCAGGCCGGTGAAGCCGAGAATGAGATCAAGGCTCATGGCAAGAATTGCAAAGATGTAGATCTCGGCGAGGAGGTCGCGCGGATAGCTCGACACGAGGAAGGGAAACACCATCATCGCAGTGAGGAGAATGAGCCCGATCAGCCGCGTCTGCCGTGGGTGGTCGGCGCTCAAGGCGAAGGTCGGGGCCGATGCGGTGTGAGTGTGTGCAATCCCGAACAGACCTTGCGGCCGGGCAAGCAATACGAGCGCCATGACGAGGTAGATCAGGAACAGCGCCATGCTCGGCAGGTAGGCTTTGCCGAACGTATCGGCGACGCCGATGAGAAGACTACCGGCAAACGCGCCGCGCAGACTGCCCATGCCGCCGATCACGATCACGATGAAGGCGGGAATGAGGATCTCGGCATCCATTCCGGGGTAAAGCCCGAGCACAGGACCGGCCGCGACACCGCCCAGCGCTGCCAAGGCGACACCCGCGCCGAAAACGGCCGCGAACAGGGCCGGAATGTTGACGCCCAGACCGGCCGCCATGGCGCTGTCGTCGACGCCGGCGCGCACCATGGCGCCGATCCGGCTGCGCTCGAGCAGTTGCCACAGGAGGACAGCGATGGCAAAGCCGAGCGCAATCAGGAACAGCCGATATGAGGAGAAGACACCGGCTCCGATTTCGGTGTTGCCCCGCAGAGCCTCCGGCGCCGGGAGCGTGCGTACCGTGCGCCCCCAGACGGCTTGCACCAGGTCGAAGAAGACGAAAAGGAAGCCGAACGTCAGCAGCACCTGGTCCATATGCCCGCGGCGATAGAGCGGGCGCAGGAACACGCGCTCCATCGCCATGCCGATCAGCACAACGGGGAGGGGAGCCAGAAAGAATGCGGCCCAGAAATTGTTTGTGAGTTGGAAGATCGTGAGCCCGAAGAACGCGCCCAGCATGAAGAAGGATCCATGCGCAAGACTGACCACATTCATCAGGCCGAAAATGAGGGAGAGGCCTGCCGCCATCAGGAACAGCAGCATGCCGTAGACGAGGCCGTTCAAGAGCTGAGCGACCAGATACGCCACTGGCCCCTTACCCCGGCTTGTTCGAGGATCACGGTATTATCGGCGACTTGATTATCGGCCACTTGGCAGTCGCCGGAAAGCTGCCATTCTTTAAGGCTGAGTTGATTCGGGACGTTACGTTCTGGCCGCGAATTGGAGCAATTGGAGAAATGGGCCCGCTCAGTCGGCGACACATCGTTGCAAGCGCCGCGGCGGCGAGTGCCTCCCTGGCATTGCGCGCGCCGGGCGTGATTTCCCGCGCCCAGGCTGCGCTGGCCGCCCGCACGCAATCCCAATCTGACCTGCTCGATGCCTATAACAATGCGCTCTCCCATTTCAGGGCGATCCTGAGCGAACGCCGCGCCCAGATCAGGTCCAACCAGCCGCTCCCGAACCTGCCGGGACAGGGTCTCTATCTCGCACGCAATGCGATGATGAGCACGTACAAGGATCTCACCGACGCGCTTCCTGCGCGGATCGGGAGGCCGAACAAGCTCGCAATCCCTGCGGCCTATTTCGATGCCGATAACGAGCCGCTGCTCGATGAGTATACTAGTCTCTTCAGCGTCATGCAGGCGCCGCCTGCCAATGCGCAAAAATCAGAGACGCCATTCAAGGACGTCGTTGATCTCGGCACCGCCATTGCGCACGCCAAGGGTCTGGACGCGGCGAATGCGGAACGCGCGGGTCTCATCAGCCTGGGCCTTTTCTTCGCCGAGACCAATGGCAATCAGAACATCGGCAATGCGCGCTCCAACACATACAAGGGGAGCCTGCAGACCGGTGTGTCCGAGGATCAGAATGGTCGAAGGAAATGGACGTCGCTCAAAAAAACGATTGCAGCCTTTGATCCGGCCTTGATCGCGCGCGACGAGAAAGAAGAGGCGCGTGTCGGCAATGCCGATCATCGCTTCAATCACTGGACCGCCGTGCGCGACGGTTTGATGAACGCCCACGCGGAGCTTTTTCTGCAAATTCCCGCAATCGTGAAGGCCCTGCCGGATGCGATCGATCAAATGAAAGTCTTCGAGCTCATCCAGATCATTCCGAGCCCGACCAAATCAGCGCTCCATTCCGGTAACCTGGTGAACGCTCGAATCTCCGACCCGACCATCATGCGCTTCCTGCGCAACAACAGCGTGTTTACCTACGGGCAGGCCGACAGAGCAAAAACATCCGCGACCTTCCGCGAAATCCTCGATGCGATGTGGCTGTTCAACGACAAATTCGAGCGTGCGCTCGCCAAATTCAAGGAGATCAAGGCGGGGCAGAAAATCTAAGTGCGGCGGGGGTGAAACGCACGGTCAGCTGTTGGTCAATCAATTCGTTTCTGAAGTAGGGGATCACTAAGGTCACCATGCCGCCATGATCGAGCGCGGCTTCGGCAAGCGCGCCCATCGGGCCCATGGACCCACCCCGTGGCGATTGCCGTGCTCGGCCAGAGTCTGGCAGCCAACCTATGAACCTGTGCCTCACCGCCAGGGCCAAACGCAGCCAGTTCCTAGTTTACGTGTCTGATTCGAAGGGTGCACTCCAGGGTGCACCCCAACAGGCGTTACCCTGTAAAAAAGAGAGGAATAGCGAGCCGTCGTGCAAGAAGTGCCCGAAAAATCGAGATTTGCGCAAAAAATAACAGGACGGAATCAGAAGCAAAAACAGGGCGGTAACAGGAGAAAAACAGAGCAGAACAGGAAATCGCCATGCGTGGGCGCTGCTGAGATTGCATCAGTGCTCGTCCCTCCGACTGGGAGCGGACCACATCCGCGGTCGCATCCAAACAAAAACCCGGCGCGGTGTTCCGGCCGGGGTGCAAGCACAATCATTCAGGATAAGCTTTCATAACGAACTTTTGTTTCCTGGTCCACTAACCGACAGTTGTATTTTCAAGTGTTGTTTGCACGGTGATGCTAGCCCAATGGTGGGATGACAGCACGCCCTAAGAAGATGATCCTGGTGATGTTTCGGCTTGCCCTCGAAAGCGGCGGCAGCGCGGACCTCCCAGCAGTTACGCGAAGTGCCAGAAGCGGTCATTAGCCCGAGCCTATTCGATCACCTCGTCGGCGAGCGCGAGCAACTTGTCCGGCATAGTGAGACCGAGCGTCTTGGCAGTTTTGAGATTGATCGCGAGTTCGTACTTTGTCGGCGTCTGCACCGGCAGGTCCGCCGGTTTCTCGCCTTTGAGTATGCGATTGATGTACCCGGCGGCACGGCGGTACTGGTCGAGAAGATTATACCCATAGGAGATCAAGCCACCGCTAGTGACGTAGAGTCGTCGGTAGTAGATGGAGGGCAGTTTGTGCCGAGCCGCAAGCGCGATGATCAGCTCGCGATGGAACACCGCCAACGCGCTCGACGTCACGATCAGGCCGCCATTCAAGTAGCGCGCGAATGCTGTGACGGCGCGCTCGATTTCACCGGCGTCGCGAACATTGATCGAGCTGACCTCCATGCCGACCGACGGCGCCACGGACTGGATAACGGCGAACTGGCCGATCCCAGCGGTTATGGCGGGATCGCGAAGCACCGCGGCCCGCGTCACGCTTGGCGCGGTCTGCTTGAGCAGTTCCACCCATTTTGCGCTGATGCTGTATTCGAAGGCGATGAAGCCGGTTGCGTTGCCGCCGAGACGAGCCAAGCTATCGACAAAGCCTGCGCCGACCGCGTCGGCGACATTCACGAACACGATTGGCACGGTGCGCGTCGCATTCAACAAAGGCCCCATGGCCGCAGTGCCAGAAGCCAAGATGACGTCCGGTGCGAGAGCGACCAATTCCGCCGCGAATTTATCAATGTCGTTGGCATTACTTCCGGCCCAGCGCGTATCGATCCGCACGCTGCGGCCGTCGGTCCAGCCCAATTGCTGCAATGCTTGCCGGAACGCCGCGATGCTGGCCTGTGCGTCGGGATCGTCCTGGGTCTGAGCCCCGATGAGCACAGCGATGTGCTGCACGCGGTCTGGTTGCGCGCGCGCCGCGAGCGGCCACGCGGCTGCGGCTCCACCGATAAGCGTGATGAACTGTCGTCGCCTCATGGGTTCCCCCGGGCAGAGGACTTTTCACCTTAGCACATTAGTGACCGGATACGGGGTGTGACGCGGTCAAATCCTGATGTCTGTTA
>CATPCO010000529.1 GCA_955652925.1 uncultured Xanthobacteraceae bacterium
AGCCCTTCGTGAATGCCGGCTTGGCATCGGGCCCGGAAGGGATCATGGCAAAATAGTTGGGATAATCGAACTCGCTGTTGACCGCGAGGCCAAGCAGCGCGACGAACGTCTTCTTCCGCCCAATCACAATGGGCATCGCGGGCGCGATCATTGCCGTTGCATAGGGCCCGATGATGAGGTCGACCTTGTCGATATCAAGCAGCTTGGTGTAGATAGCCGGCACCTCGGCGGGCGCGCTCTTGTCGTCGTAGTAAACGAGCTTGACCGGACGTCCGAGCAGTCCGCCTTTGCCATTGACGTCCTCCTCCCAGATTTTCTGGGCAAGCAGCGCCGACTTGCCGTTGGGCGCGAGCCCGCCGGTCAGCGCCATGCTGAAGCCGATCTTGATCGGCTCGCCGGATTGCGCGACTGCGGGGCCAGCGGCGAAGACGGCCGCCAACCCGGCAAGCACCAAGCCGGAAATCGCGGTGAAGAGCGCGGCGGGCAGGTGTTTGTTCATAGCCTTGGACATTGCTGTTTCCTCATAAGGTCGGCTTCTTGGTGGTGAATTTATATCGGCAACGCCCGTGTCCGGGCTAGTGCCTTCGCACAGTAACATCAGGTCGCATCGCCGCCCTCCACGATAACAGTCTCCACTTCGCCTGCTCCGGCGCGGCGAAAAGCCGCGGCTGCGTCATATTCGGGCGATGTGAAACAGGAGACGCCCTGCGCAAGCGTCGGAAACTCGATCACGATAAAGCGGTGGAATTTGTGCGGGCCTTCCATGACCTGATGGCGGCCGCCGCGGGCAAGCACTTTGCCGCCGTACTTGGCGATAATGCCTGGCACGAGGTCGGTGTACTTTTTGTATTCGGCCGGATCGTTGATCTTGGAGCGCGCAACCCAGTAGGCCGGCATGCAGGTCTCCCTCCCGTGTGATATCGCTCAAGCCGTCAAATACACTCCAGTTCCGAAGGGATGACAACGTGCTCGCAGAGAAGGCGCCATGACCCGCAAGCTAATCGACATCTCGGTGCCGCTGGAAAATGAGGCGGCGGCCGACCCGCCCGGCTACGGCCCCAGGATCGACTATTTCACCCACCGGCAGACCGCAGGCGACCTGGTCAAATTCTTTCCCGGGTTGCGCGCGGAGGATTTGCCCGATGGCGAGGGCTGGGCGATCGAGTGGATCCGGCTCTCCACCCACAACACCACCCATCTCGATGCACCGTGGCACTTCGCTTCAACCATGAACCGCGGGCAGCGCGCCATCACCATCGACGAGGTGCCGCTCGAATGGTGCCTGCAACCCGGGGTCAAGCTCGATTTCCGGCATTTCGCCGATGGCTACGTGGTGACTGCCCACGACGTGGAAGCCGAGCTCGAGCGCATCGGCCACACCCTCGCTCCGCTTGAGATTGTGCTCGTGAACACGAGTGCCGGCGCGGCCTACGGACGCGCGGATTACGTTTCCAGGGGCTGCGGCATGGGCCGCGCGGCAACCCTTTATCTGCTCGAACGCGGCGTGCGCGTCACCGGCACCGACGGCTGGAGCTGGGATGCGCCGTTCGTCCACACGAAAGAAAAATATCTCGCAACTCGCGATGCCAGCCTGATCTGGGAGGGGCACAAAGCCGGTCGCGAGATCGGCTATTGTCACATCGAGAAGCTGCACAATCTCGAAGCTTTGCCGGCGAAAGGCTTCATGGTGAGCTGCTTCCCCGTGAAGGTGCGCGGCGGGTCCGCCGGCTGGACGCGCGCGGTCGCGATCCTGGATGAAGGCGCATGAGTGCGTCCATTACGGTCTGCGTGAAATGCGCGCAGCTCGCGCCGCCGACATTGACCCCCTGGGTTTGATCTCATTAGCATCGAGGACAAGTCGCCGCGCGGGGTGACAATCCGCTCAATGCGATAGCTACCCGAGTTGCCGGCGCGCAGGAGGCGGGAGTGAATCGACGCAGCTTCATCATCGGCTCAGCAGCAGCAACGGTCACCGTGCAGACCGCCGCCACGCAGGACGCTTATCCGAGCCGCGCCATCACCATCATCAACCCGTTTCCACCGGGAGGGGCTTCCGACGTCGTGACACGGCCGCTTGCTGCGGCGCTCGAGCCGATCGTGCAAAAGCCGGTCGTCATCGACACCAAGGCGGGTGCCGCGGGACAGGTTGGCGCCCAGGTTGCCGCTCATGCCAAGGCGGACGGCTACACGCTGCTTTCGCATATCACATCGATCTCGGGTTTTGCCGAAGTTGACCGCCTGTTCGGCCGTCAACCGAAATTCACCAACGCTGATTTTATTCCGCTTGCGCGTTTCGTCGCAGACCCCTGCGTGCTCATCACCAACGATCAACAGCCTTGGCAAACGCTGGCTGAATTCATCGAGGATGCAAGCAAGCGTCCGAATGAGATCATCTTCAGCTCGTCCGGACTTTACGGCGCACTGCATATCCCTACCGCGCTGTTGATGATGGCGGCGGGCGGATTGAAACTGCGGCATCTGCCGACGAATGGCGGCGGGCCGGCGCTCACCGCCCTTCTCGGCAACAACGCGGCGGTTCTGGTGTCTTCGGTTTCCGCCTGTCTGGCGCAAATCAAGGCGGGAAAGGCGCGCCCGCTTGCGCTGTTTGGAGGGCAGCGATCGAAAGCGCTCCCGGACATACCGACATTGAAGGAGAGCGGCTATGACCTCGAATACTATCTCTGGGTCGGTTTGTTTGCGCCCAAAGGCACTCCGGAAAACGTCGTCAGCTATCTGCGGCAGGTCTTGAACAAGGCCGCACATACTCCTGGGTTTGAGAATGCGCTCGCGAATCTCGGCCAAAATCTCGATTACCTGGACATGCCGGAGTTCGCTGCATTCTGGGCCGCCGACAGCCAGAGGATCGAGGCGGCCATTCGCGCGATCGGCAAGGTCGCGGGGTGATACGCGCTGATCACGCCGCCGGCGGCGCGTTGGCTGCTCTCGGTTTGCTCGTCCTGGCGCTGAGTGGCGATCTGCCCATTGGCACACTGTCATTTCCCGGCGCCGGGATGATGCCAAAGCTGCTTGCGAGCTTGCTTGTCGTATTCGGGCTGCTCCTTGCCGTGCGCGCGCGGGAGAGCGCGCCGCTCGCGGACGTTTCGTGGCAGGATCTGCCGCATGCAATACGAGTCGCCGCGGTCACGGGCGTCGCTATCGCGTTTTATCAAACTCTGGGTTTCGTCGTTACGATGGGGCTCCTGCTCTTCGTGCTGATCTTCGGCGTCGAGCGCCGCCACCCGGTTTCCGCCGCTGCATTTAGTGCAGGCGTGGTCGCGCTGACATACGTGTTGTTCAACATCGCGCTGAAAACTCCGCTCGAGCCGGGTCTGCTCGGATTCTAGCCGTGGGCACAGTCGAAAGCCTGCTGCTCGGCTTCTCGGTGGCGCTCCAGCCCGACGTCTTGTGGTACGCGTTTCTTGGTTGTCTGGTGGGAACCGTGGTCGGCGTACTGCCCGGCATCGGTCCACTCTCCGGGATCAGCATACTTTTGCCCGCGACGTTCGGGCTCGACACGACCAAATCCGTGGTGATGCTCGCGGGCATCTATTACGGCTCGCAATATGGCGGCTCGACCACGGCAATATTGATGCGCATTCCCGGCGAAGCCTCCTCGGTGATGACCTGCATCGACGGCTATGCCATGGCGCAGAAAGGACGAGCCGGCGCGGCACTTTGCATTGCCGCCGTGGGCTCGTGGGTTGCCGGCACGTTCGGCGTCCTCATGCTCACCCTGATCGCGCCGCCGCTCGCCGCCTTCGCGCTGCGTTTCGGGCCGCCGGAATACACCGCGCTCCTGGTGCTTGGGCTGATTTTTCTCGCCTACATGTCGTCGACATCATTGCCGCGCACCTTGCTCATGGCGTGCCTGGGCCTGCTCCTCGGCACGATCGGCATCGACAGCATGACCGGACACTTCCGTTACTCCTTCGATATCGCCGAGCTGGGGGATGGGATCGGGATCGTGCCGGTTGCGGTCGGCCTGTTCGGATTGGGAGAAATCCTCGCCACCCCCTCCGCCAATGTGGTGCGCGATGTTATCGCGCCGAAGCTTGCGCAACTGCTGCCCAATATCGAGGAGTGGCGGCAAGCGGCAATGCCGATTGCGCGCGGATCAATCCTCGGCTTTCTGGTCGGATTGACGCCTGGCTCGGCCCACATCATTTCCAGCTTTCTTTCCTATGGCGTCGAGCGCCGCTTGGCCAAGCATCCGGAAGAGTTCGGCAAAGGAGCCGTTGCCGGCGTAGCCGGACCGGAATCTGCCAACAACGCCGCTTCGACCGGCGCCTTCGTCCCCATGTTGGCGCTCGGCCTGCCCACCGGCCCGATCACGGCGGTGCTGCTTGCCGCGCTCATGATCCATGGCGTCTCGCCCGGGCCGACGCTGGTCAATGAGCATCCCGATGTTTTCTGGGGCTTTGTTGCCTCCATGTATGTCGGCAACCTGATGCTGCTTGCGCTCAACCTGCCGGCTGGTCGGCGTTTTCGTGAACGTGCTGCGAATTCCCTACGCTTATCTGTATCCGCTCGTGATCATGTTCTGCATCATCGGCGTGTATGAGGTGAACCATTCGATCGTAGACGTATGGATCATGTTGATCATGGGAATCGCCGGTTATCTTTTGCGCAAGTTCGGTCTCGATCCGGCGCCGTTGGTTCTCGGGCTGGTGATCTCACCGACCCTCGAAATGAGCTTGCGGCAATCGCTCATCATGTCGAACGGTAATTGGACCATCTTTTTCCAAAGGGGGATTGCGCTTGCGCTCCTCGCCCTCTGCTTCGCCCTCCTGGCATTGGCCGCGCTGTCACTGATCCGCGGCCGCAAGGACTGGCGGAGCAGGCTGGCTGATGCGGAAGCCGCCGATTGCGCTGTTGAATGAGCATTGCACGGCAAAATGCAGCGGGCGGATTTGTCGTCCGCGAGTTGGCGCCCTCGAACCGAATTCCTCGATTGAGCTACTAATGATGTTCACGGCGATTCGGAGCCTGTTCCCTGATGGTTGAGCTTGCTCGCGCGCAATGCCGAAGCTGCGGGATGCCGGTCTCCTGGTTCGCGCGCGCGTGCCCGCATTGCCACGCCTCGAATCAGCCAAATCCGGTGGCGACCAGCATCGCCCTGCTCGCGGTCATTTTGATCGCCGGCGCTGTTGCGCTTGGCGTAAAATTTTTTCATGCGGGCGAGGGTCCGCGCACGGCCGCGCCGCCTGCGCCGGCTGGAGGATCAACCGCCGACGACACGGCCGAATTTGGCTGGATCGTAAAGGCGATGGCCGAATGCGAGGAAGAGGCCAAGCAGAAGCTCGACACGCTCCACTTTCTGATCGTTCCAGTGACCGCGACGGGACACCCTCTGCCGGGCTGGTCGCCGGTCCCCATCAGCGATGTCGGCGCTTCCGCCAAGCTGTTGACGTCGACCGACGCTTTGATCGGGCTACGCAATGGAGCTCTGGAGCTTTATCAGAAGCCGGTCACGTTCGTCATCTCCGATCCCGCGAGCAAAACCATTTACAAATGGAAGCCGGTGGTCGGGGTTGCCGCGCTAGGCACGAAGGAATCGAGCTTCGAGAAGATCAGGCTCGGCTTCGAGCTGCCCGATGTGGCCGGCGACATCGAATGGGGGCCGACCATCGCCGTGAGCAAAGGCACCTGCTATTGGATCAATCCGCTTGTGCTCGCTCCGACCCGCAGCGGATGAGCACTGGCCTACGATCGGCCATGTCCTTCGTTTTTCCGTCGGAGAAAATCTTCGATATCGAGCGGCTTGCCCTCGCCTGCATCGAGAGAGCGAATGCCCTTGTCGATCTCGGCGCGCAGGTGACGCAGCTGCTCGACATGCGAGAGGAGCTGGCGGCCAATCTGTTCCTGATCCGCGTCAGGCAGATTGGAGACCTCCGCGATCGCTATTTCAAGTGTCCTTACCATTCTGAGATCATATCACAATGCGGAGGTTGTCTGCACCAAGGCCTTAGTCAGGAATTTGATAATTGGCGTGCCCATCGGTCTTTGGCGCTCGGCGCTAAGCCCACAACCGCTCGTTTTCCAGCCTTTTATAGAGGTCGGCGACGTATTCGCCATAGCCGTTAAACAGCAGGGTCGGCCGGCGTTCGTTTAGGCCGATCAACTCTTCCGTCGCCTGGCTCCAGCGCGGATGCGGAACCTGCGGATTGACGTTGGCCCAGAAG
>CATPCO010000530.1 GCA_955652925.1 uncultured Xanthobacteraceae bacterium
ATATTTACCCGGGCGCCGTACATGGCTTCAATTGCGATGCGACGCCGGAACGGTATAACAAAGCCGCGGCCGATCTGGCTTGGCTACGCACGATCGACTGGTTCAACAAATACGTGCGTGGCTGATTCCGCCCCCCGCGGGAACAATTCGCCGTGCCGGACGCGCCCGAGCCGATTCGAGTACTCCTCGGAGCCGAACTGCGTTCCGCTCCGGCCGGATCGAGGTGGGGGTTAGAGCCGCCGACCGTCATACCTCCCGGTCGGTGTTTTGAGTTACTGACGAGAAGCGGACCTTCCGTTAACTTATCTCGATTCGCCACATCAAGGTCGCCAGTCGAATAGGGATCGGTCGGACGACACCGCCCCATCAGCCAGGCTAGTCATCTCACAGATTGCTGCTTCATTATTTTTGACCGATGCGTGCCGAGAATCCACAGATCTCCTGAACCGTGTCGAATTGGTCGACTTGCATACGTCATATGTTCAGGTGTAACTAAAACTGACAGTTCCCACGGAGAAACGTGATGCAATTTGCCTTATTGATCTATGAATCGCCGGAAGCTTTTGCGAGCCGCAAGAAGGATGAGATTGACGCCTACACGGGTGCATGGCGCTCGTACTACAAGGCTCTCGTCGACGCTGGCGTCTACGTAGGCGGTGATCCGCTACAAGTACCAGAAACTGGGACCACGATACGAATTAAAGAAGGAAAGCGGCGTGTGCAGGACGGCCCGTATGCTGATACCAAGGAGCAGCTAGGAGGATTCACCGTCCTGGAACTGCCCTCGCTTGATGCGGCACTCGATTGGGCAGCGCGCTGCCCCGCTGCTTCGTATGGCGCGGTGGAAGTCCGCCCGCTCGCTCCGGATATGAAGCGAAGAGTCGAGGAATGACTGCAGCCGATCAGGAGGACGTCCATCGGACAATCGAGCGGATCGCGCGCGAATCGTACGGCCGTCTCGTGGCATATCTGTCCTCTCATACACGGGATGTGGCGGGTGCCGAAGATGCGCTGAGCGAGGCATTAATAGCGGCGCTCACAGCTTGGCCTCGCGACGGCGTGCCGCGAAATCCCGAGGCATGGCTTCTGACGACGGCGCGCCACTCGCTCATCGATTTTATTCGTCATCAGCAAGTGGTCTTAGCCGGCGAGCCCACTCTTTTGCTTCTCAGGGAAAATCCCACCGAGGCGACCTTGGAGACTAAGTTTTCGGATGAACGGCTCAAGTTGCTTTTCGTGTGTGCGCACCCGGCGATCGATCCGACCATGCACACACCTCTTATGCTGCAGACCGTCCTTGGCCTGGATGCGGCGCGCATTGCTGGTGCCTTCTTAATTTCTCCGAAGACGATGGGGCAGCGCTTAGTTCGGGCTAAAACAAAGATTCGCGATGGCGGCATCCGGTTTGAGATACCGCAAGACGATGAATTGCCGCAGCGCCTCGACGCAGTGCTTGAGGCCATTTACGCCGCCTTCGGCATCGGCTGGGATGACATGGCGGGAGGCGACCAACGCGGCCGGGACCTAGCGGAGGAAGCAGTCTGGCTCGCACGGGTGCTTCTACAGTTAATGTCGGATGAAGCCGAAGTGCGGGGCCTCCTGGCTCTCATGCTGCATTGCGAAGCGCGACGTTCGGCGCGAAGAGGACCAAGAGGTCAGTACGTTCCTCTTTCTGAGCAGGACCCCAAGCAGTGGTCGCTACCGTTGATCGAAGAGGCGGAACGACATCTCGCTGATGCGGCCAAACATGGGCGCTCCGGCCGGTTTCAACTTGAAGCTGCAATTCAGTCGGTACACGCCGAACGAGCGAGCAGCGGTCTGATTGACTGGGCCGCCATCGTCCTCTTTTACGAGGGTCTGATCCGTATCTCACCGACGCTGGGCACGCGAACTGGTTACGCCGCGGCGATTGCCGAAGCGAATGGACCTGAAGCAGGGCTGGCGGTTCTGGAGGCGATTGAATTGGACCTTGTCGCTGGCTATCAACCCTACTGGGCGGTGCGCGCTCACGTTCTGCGACGGTCAGGGAAGATGCGTGAGGCCTTGGACGCCTACGACCGGGCGATCGGCCTGGCCGAAGATCCTGCCGTGAGAGAGTTCCTGCTCCAAAAACGAGGCTGATCTTTTTATCCGCTTGTAGAAATCAGCTGGCCTTATCCGTCACCCCTATAGAGATGGCTTAGCGGTTAAGCTTCGCCACCTGAGAGGGGAACAACGATGTGTCCATTCTGCATTTCGACCATGGGATTAATCGTTGCCGGCGCGGTCTCTACTGGAGGGCTGGCAACGTTTGCCCTGAAAGTGGCTCGCAAAAAGAACAGTTCAGCAGAAAACATTCCGCACTCATCAAATGAAAGGAGCAGTCAAAATGTCGACTAACAACATTGCAATGAAAACGCCCCCGATCGTGTCGCCGCACGAGTGGGAGGCTGCGCGCCAACAACTACTCGTGAAGGAGAAGGAACTGACCCGCGCCCGTGACGCGCTGGCCGCTGAGCGTCGGCGCATGCCGTGGCTGGCCATTGAGAAGAAGTACGAGTTCGAAGGGTCTAAGGGCAAAGCGAGCCTGCTCGACTTGTTCGAGGGCCGCCGTCAGTTGATCGTCTACCGAGCCTTCTTCGAGCCCGGCGTGTTCGGCTGGCCCGAGCATGCCTGCCGCGGCTGCTCCTTCGGGGCCGATCAGGTCGCCCATCTCGCCCATCTGAACGCCCGCGACACCACTCTCGCGTTCGCCTCGCGCGCGCCGCAGGCAGACATCGAGCGCGTGAAGGCACGAATGGGCTGGAAGATGCCGTGGTACACCATCACCGACAGCTTCGACACCGACTTCGGCGTGAACGAGTGGCACGGCACGAACGCGTTCATCCGCGACGGCGACAACGTATACCGCACCTACTTCATCAACAACCGCGGCGACGAGGCGATGGGAAGCACCTGGAACTATCTTGACATGACTGCGCTCGGGCGCCAGGAGGAGTGGGAAGACTCGCCCGAGGGCTATCCCCAGACTCCACCGTACAAGTGGTGGAACTGGCACGACGGATACGCCGCCGACGCATCGCCCGAGCTCAGGTGGATCAAAGTGGTGGAGAACGCAAACGTGACATTGAA
>CATPCO010000531.1 GCA_955652925.1 uncultured Xanthobacteraceae bacterium
GCATCCGCTTGCCTTGAGATCACCGACCAAGGAATGCATGAACGCCAGATCGCCTGCCTGCCGGGCCGCAACGTTGATGGCAATGGCCTTGCCCGGTCCGAACGCCTCATCCAGCCGATCGATCGAGCTGACCGCGTAGGCCACGACGAAATGCGTGATCGGATCGATCAACCCAAGCTCGGTCGCCAAGCCGATGAAAGAGAGGGGCGACTGGAATTCTCCATCATTATCGCGCCAGCGTATCAGTGTTTCAACGCCGACCACCTCCTGAGTGCGAATGTCTATCTTGGGCTGGAACGCGCAGCATAATTGCCGATCGCGGATGGCAAGCCGCAGCCGCTGCTCCAGTTGCATGCGCTCGGACATGGCTTTCCCGATGGCCGCGTCGAAAAAGGCAGCGCCGCCCTTGGAATCGTTCTTGGCCCGGTACATTGCGCTGTCCGCGTTGCGTCGCAGCTCTTCGTAGCTGCGCCCATGGGCCGGATACATGCTGACCCCGATCGACGCGGACGTGAACAACTCATAGCCGTCGACGTGAAAAGGCTGCTTCAATTTGGCAAGCAGGTTGTCTACGACATTGTGGACCCGTTCCTCGGCTTCCAAGGGGTGAACAAGCAGTAGAAATTCATCGCCGCTGATGCGCGCGAGCACATCGCTTGCGCGCATCACCTCGGCGATGCGAGCGGCGACCTTGACCAGCAATGCATCGCCCACGGCATGATTGTAATAATCGTTGATGTGCTTGAAATTATCGAGATCGATGAATGCAAGCGCAAACGGCTGCGCCGGCTGCCTTTGGAAAATGTCATGTACACATTGCTCGATCATCACTCGATTGGCGAGGCCGGTCAGATCGTCGGTATAGGCGCGCCGGGCCAAGTCCTTTTCGCGATCGCGCAGTCCTTCAACAACGGCTCGCAGCTGTGCAAGCTTCGCTTCCATACTCCTCGCCGCGTGCATGGCTGAGGCTGCCATCGCGACAAGGGCGAATTGCCGGGCATGGATGAGCTCTGTCTCGCCAAAAGGCTCTCTGTCAGGCGACCGTAGCAGAACAAGCAGCCCGCGAGAGTCGCGGATACGCAGTGGAATGTAGAGCGCCGGCTGGAACGGATTTATCGCTGCGTGATCGCACGTGCTCCATTCCTGGAGATCCCCACTCGCGAGGGTTGCGGCGACGCGCCCAGCGGCCACTTCATCAAAGAAAGGCCCCGTTTGCCACGTCAGACCGGTCAGAGCGTCGGGAAAACCCATGGCGCACTGCCAACCGTCGGTGGCCTCAACCAGAGCCAACGCCTGATCAAAGGTGACGACCTCCCGGATCGACTGAAGAATCGTCGACAACAGCTCGTGATCACCGGCGGGATCGAACAAAGCCGCGAGTGCCCGCAACGGCAGGTGAAGATTCTGCACTCCGGTGACTGACTGTTGCATTGCCCCACTGTCAGTGGTTCGCAGCAGCCTGACCGCTTAAAAGCGCGATCAGCTCTCGCGCAGGCGGGGAGCTCTGGCCGGAGCCTGAAACGCTCGGGCAATATCGAGCCGATCGTTGAGCGCGCGCTTGAGCAGTGGCGGCCGGGCAGCATCGCCGGGTGAAAGTGTTGTGGGGGAGGGGCTGGACCCGGGATCCGCATCTCTTTGGTCGCGTGTGCCCTCGTCCCGGCTAAGCTGCGCGGAGCTAACTCCGCGCCATCTTTGCAGGATCGCAGCTACAAATTCTGCATCTATTGCTGCTGCGGATTCTCGGCGCGCGCTGCCCGCGGCGTCGCTTTTCGGCAGCAGATGCGGGGGCAATTGCTTGAGCTTCACGCGCGTCGGCAACGCCACACCCTGGCCGAAGGCAAAAACCTCGCCGGTTCCGAGCGATGGCAGAAAATCAAGCAGATTAGCGGCGGCATCCGCCACGGCCGAGCGCAGGATCGCCTGGTCGCGATCGTTGATCATGCGCATTGCAAACAGCGTGTTGCATTGGGAGATTATGGTGGCGTCCAGCTCCGCGGGCCTTTGACTCACCAGACCGAGAAAGATTCCGTGCTTGCGCCCTTCCTTTGCGATCCGTGATATCGACCTGCGTGTGGGCCCAAACCCGATGCTACGGTCAGCGGAGGCGTAGCGGTGAGCCTCCTCGCAGACCAACAGGAGCGGCGCCGCTCCCTCGCTCCACAGCCCGAGGTCAAATGCCATGCGGCAGACGACGGACACCACTGCGTCCACCACTTCGGATGGAAATCCCGCGAGCTGCATGACGGTAATCGGTCTGCCATTGGCCGGCAGGCGAAAGATCTGGCCAAGCACCTCGGCCATCGTGTCGCCGCCGACATTGGCATTCTCGAACATGAACGCATATCTCGGATCATTGCACACGCCCTCAATCCGCGTGATGAGCCGGTGGTAAGTCATGCGCGATGACCGGTTCTCGAGCTTTCCCATTCGCTCATCGAGAAGACCGATCAAATCCGCAATCCGATAGGGCACGGGCGTGTCGACCGCATAGGCGAGCGTTCTGAGGTCGACTCTTTTTAGCGGACGGTCCGCCGCGCTGCGGTAATAGCCATAGGCCGCTTTGGCCCGTGGAATGACTTCCGACAGAATGTCGACTTCCTCCTCGGATCCCGGGCGGGCACCGAACAGGACGTCCACCACTTCCTCGAAGTTGAACAGCCAGAACGGCAGCTTCAGATTGCCGGGATTTAGAACAAAGGCCTTGTCGCCGAATGGACGGCCATACTCATTGTGGGCGTCGAGGATCAGTATTCGCAGATTGGGGCGCGCCCGGATGATTTCATGCAGCATCAGGACTACCGCGCTCGACTTGCCTACCCCGGTCGTACCGAGCACCGCGAAATGCTTGCCCAACATGTCATCGATATCGACGTAGGCGGCAATCGTGCTGTCTTGCTGCAGATGCCCGATTTCGACCGCTGAACTGCTGGCGACGTTGTAGACCGATCGAAGCTCGCGGGTGCCGATAGGGAGGACCGGATCGCCGATTGCGGGATAATCGGTCACGCCGCGCTGGAATTGCGCCGTTCCAGCGGGTTGCTTGATCTCGCCGACGAGATCGACGTCGGCGGTGGAATGATAACCGTGCTCGGCCGCCATCGCCGGTGGCTCAATCGCAACATTCGTTATCACGCCAACGAGCAACGATTCGCCGGTGCGTATTCCAAGAAACTTGCCTACCGTTGCTCGCACGGCGCTGGGCGCGCTGGGCGCAGCAGACAAGCCAACGGTTGCTTGCGAGCCACGCACGGAAACGACGTGACCGATCGA
>CATPCO010000532.1 GCA_955652925.1 uncultured Xanthobacteraceae bacterium
GACTGCGAAAATAGGAAACTCTCATGAACGACCCAAGAGAGTCAACGGAAGGCTCGTCCTACAGGGTCCGTCACACTATCGCTTGCTCAATGTTCCGAAATGGCTGCCACCAGTGCGGGCCCCAGCGAGATCGCGAGGTCCAGACGACTCGTTTTTTGCCTGTCTGACGCGCCCCCTCGTTGCCGCGCCAGCGGCTTAGTTCTGACGGGCGATCCGGAAGTTGACCGCCCATGAGGGCTTGCGTATCTGGATTACTTTCCGGTTTGCCGACCACGCGCGAAGTAAGCGCTCGGATAGGTAAACAGTGGGTCATTTACGGGGACCTATCTGGGTTAGTTAGGCGATGTTGGAAGTGGCAACGCCTTTGTTTTGACTTCTCTGGGGACTGGGGCCTACTATAGCTGCCCAAAGGATTGGGGCCCTTTCCAACTGCTTGAGCAAACCATCTCGCACTACCGCAGCGACCTGAAAATGTTGGTCCGTTTGTGGTCCGATGATTTGGTCGTCACCAATCCGCTGAACAAGTTCGTGAATTCGATTTCTGCGCTCTTCGAGGAAAAGCATTGTTCACGCCACATCTGAAGTTTTGTCATCCGGAATATTCCACACCCATTGTCACGTCTCGCGTCCAGGAAATCCGGGAGTGTGCAGAGCGTGCGCCCATCTTGGATCGGTCCGCGCAGCATAGCGGACCCTCGGCTCTGGCTCAACTCCGCCCATGGTGAATGTTCCGGCGTCTGCGCGTGCGTTACGAGAAACAGGCTGACATTCACGAAGATTTCTATCCTTGGGATGCGCTCTGATCTGCTGGTGCTTCCTGCGAGCCGACTGAGCTTGCCATCGTATGGCAGCGTAAGCATAAATGCTGTACCGCGACCAGCGTAATAGCAGCGGTGATAAATAACCACAATTCCAGTTCCTGAATGGCCTTGTCGGTCGCGGTCAAAGATCAGCTCTTGGCGCCGACGATGATAAAGGCCCGTGAAGCTGATCAGCAGCGTCCCGTGCTCGACTGCATGTTGCAAGTACTCCCACCACTGCTGAGCCCTGCCGCCAGAGAGCGTTCCGTTTGTCTGAAGTTCAGCGAGGTGGCTGCCGAGGAATAGCTCGGCCAACGCGTAGTGGACAAAGACCTGCACAGGATCGATGGAGAGCACCTCCAAGTGCTGCTCCTTGAAGAGGCGCGGGAGCTGCCGGAGTTCCTTGGCGCGTCGTCGGGCCTCAGCGATCATGACCTCACTCGCGTCGAGCCCAACAAGACGGCCAGCCGGACCGACGAGTTCCACCATGTCGAACACATCGGTCCCGGGACCGCAGCCAACGTCGAGAACTGCCTCTCCCTGCGCCAAAGCGATCCGTTCCAGCATGAGCCGCTTGCTCGCCTGGATCGCTGGGGGCTTCTGTGCCTCATCCATGAACCGAACGAAGAAGTCAGGATCCGTGGTGCGGTCGACCTGCGTGAAAAGGTTGGTATGGGGATGGGTGCTTATGCCGATCCTCCTGCTTCAACTCATGCGACAACTGAATCATGTGCAACTGAATCATGTGGACCTTGACGATGCAAGCGACCCCGCCTATACTTCGCGCACCTGACAAACGAGAGTCGAAGCTGAGGAGGGAACAATGCCCCTGTCGCTTGATCAGCAGAAGCGCGCAAGGCGGTAGGCTCCTAGGGAGGGCGCTGTTCCGTTCGCAGGATCACTGAACGAGCCGGTCATTTTGTTAGAGGTCTCTGATCTGGCCAAGCAAGAGCGTGGGTTGCGTCCCCAGATCTGCGCGAGTTGATGGCCAAAGCTGGCGTGAGAGACTAGCCCGATGTCGATTACCTGAACGAGGCTGAAGTTCCAAAAGCCTGACGAACAAGTCCCTGGCAACCAATTTAGGAAAGTATTCTTTGCGATGAAGACTGGGTTTGCTCTTCCCAACATCGGGCCCGTCGCCACTGCCGAGGCTGTGGTCAAGGTTGCCCAGCGTGCTGAGGCTCTGGGCTACGACAGCCTCTGGACGATTGAGCGGTTGCTTTGGCCGGTCAAGCCGCAGACACCCTATCCGGTTACACCCGATGGATTGCTCCCGGAACAGTACAAATACATTCTCGATCCCTTGGACACACTGACATTCGCAGCCGCCCACACCAAGACCATTACTCTTGGCACGAGTGTGCTCGATATTCCTTACCATAACCCGGTCACGCTGGGGCGCCGGCTGACCACAATCGACTTCCTCTCCAATGGCCGCCTGCGCGTGGGGCTTGGCTTGGGCTGGTCCAAGGACGAAATGGATGCCACCGGCGCGGACATGAAGCAGCGCGGCGCGATGGCGGATGAGTTTCTGCAGGCGCTGAAAGCCATTTGGACCACCAACCCGGTCGAATTTCACGGGAGGTTCTACCAAATTCCCAAGTCGTATATGAATCGCAAGCCGGAGCAGAAGCCCCACCCTCCCATCTATCTAGCGGCTTTTGCCCCGGCCGCGATGAAGCGCTTGGCGACAGTGGCCGATGGATGGAATCCGGTGGCGATTCCCGTGGACGGCATGGCACAAATGTTCGCTGCTGTGAAGCAAATGGCAAAGGAGGCGGGCCGTGACCCGTCGTCCCTGGTCATGGTCGTGCGCGGCAACCTGGAGATAACCGACAAGCCGCTGGGCGACAAGCGAATGATTTTTACCGGCACAATCGAGCAGATCAAAGAAGACATTGCCGGATGCAAGCGGATTGGAGCACATGAACTCTTCTTTGATCCGACTTTCCAGGCGCAGTCGCTGGAAGAGTGGCTTGCACTGATGGAGCAGCTTCGCAAGTTAGTGTAGGAACCTGAACCAGCACTCCAATCCGTGGCCAAAGAGTGCGCCAGCCGCTAGATCCTACCCCAGGAAGTGATACGCTCCGGAGTGATCCGGATGACGGGTGCGTCATCGGCAAGCATTGCTGCCGCATACTGCGAATATTTCGCTCGGAGCTGACGGATGGCCTGGGCACGTTCCTGGTGTGCTGACCTCGGAATCAGCTTCGCCTTCCCACGCACCAGGATGTACCAGAGCTGCCCCCAGTCTTCGTGGTACTCGTCGATAATGAGTGCAATTTGTGGCGATGTCGTGATGTGCCGCAGCCGCGCGAGCCTTTCTGGTGCAACACGCTTCGGCTTTCGGTCCACTGCCGAGTAGAAAACCTTGCCATCGTACACAAAACAGACGGGCACGATATGGGGTCCATACTCCGCATCCAGCGTTGCAAGCCGCGCAACCCTGGCCGCTTCCAGTTTCGCCTGGATCGCGTTCGAAATCGGTTGTAATTTGCGAGGCATGTAAACACTCCGAATCGGACTGTATCCCGCCCAACCGCGCCGTGTTAGCCGGTCGCGTGAGCGCCTGATGTGTGGCTCCCCACTTAGACAATTGCGGCAGTATGCGTCACCCGGCGGACCTGCGGTGGTTAGATTCTCCCCTAACCATCAGCCTCCAAAACTGCGAAATCGTGACGCAAGAACCTCTACGCCAGCCGACGACCACAAGGTCGTTTCGCTCGCGATCTTTCTTTCCGCGCCTCCCGAAAACGTGGACGAACCGCTTGTTAA
>CATPCO010000533.1 GCA_955652925.1 uncultured Xanthobacteraceae bacterium
ACGTTCGGATACGATTGGACCTCGTGCCACTTTCCGACATGGGCCAGTCTGCTCGCACGCTATCGGGATCTTCCGGCGCGGGTGATCGAGGTCGGCTCCTGGGAGGGCCGCTCGGCCCTGTTCTTCATGAACTATCTTCCGCAGTCGCAGCTCGTCTGCATCGATACGTTCGAGGGCAGCGAGGAGCACCGGGCGCATCCAGAAGCCTTCGCGAACGACTTGCCCGAAATCGAGCGACGGTTCGATGCCAACTTGGCGCTGTTCGCGGACCGGATCGAGAAGCGCAAGGCGCCATCAGCAATGGCGCTGGCGGAGTTCGGCATCGACGGGCGCCGCTTCGACATTGCCTATATAGACGGCAGTCATTGCTCCGCCGACGTGTACAGCGACGGCGTGCTAACCTGGTCGATGCTGGTGCCCGGCGGAATCATGATCTTCGACGATTACGAATGGGAATACATGCCGGAGCCGCGCAGCAATCCGAAGCTCGGTATTGATTCCTTCCTGCGCGCGTTCGAAGGCCAATACCGGATCATCCACAAGGGTTTCCAGGTCGCGATCGAGAAGCTGTGATGGCGCTAGCTAGTACTTGGGCAGGAATTGCTCGGTGTACAACACTGCCGGATCGGGCTCGGTCGGAAGGTATTGCAGCTCCACATAGGATTTGGCGAGCGTCGCCAAGGCGGCCGGATTGAACTTTCCATCGTCGGAAAACATGGGCATCACCTCGTCGTAGACCCGCGCGACCACGTCCTCGTCCTTGTTGGTGACCTCTTTGGCAATCGCCACCGTATCCGGCTTGTTCGCGCGCATGAAGGCGATGGTGTCGAACCAGCCCTTGAGAAATCCACGCACGGCCTGCGGATCATCGGCAATGATCTTGTTGGTCGCGAATATCACGTGGATGTGGAAATCCTTGATATCGGTGAAGCGCAGCAGGATACGGGCGGCGCCGTACTTCTCGAGCTGGAACGCATTGCCCACATCTGTGATCACACCATCGATGTCTCCGCGCTTCATGGCGGCGATCTGCCCGGGCATGGCGCCCATGGGAACGATCTCGATGCCTTTCGGTCCCCAGCCCTGGCGCCGCGCGGTCTCGCTGACCAGGAAATAGGTGAGCGAGCCCGCCGTCGACACGCTGATTTTTTTGCCCTTGAGCTCGGCCACTGTTTTGGGCCCGTCCGGGCGCACAACGATGGCAAGCAGAAGCGGCGGCCCCGCCATCGCGGCGACAGCCTTGATCGGCGCACCCTTCACGATGAAGGCCATGGCCGGCCCGGAGCCAAGCCCGATGTCGAGGCTGTCGGAAGCCATGCCCTGCTGCATGCGCGCGTCGCCGGCAAAGGCCGTGGACTCGACCTCGAGCCCTTGGCGCGAGAAGAAACCCTTGCGCACCCCGATATCGAGCGGCACGAACGAGAAGGCCTCCGGTACCGCCTTGCCCACCCGGATTTTTTCTGCCGCCGCCGCGCAACCCGCAAAACCCAGCAATCCGGCCGCGAACATCAAAACGGCTGCGACGGAATATAGCGCAGAACGCGATGCGACAGATTTCTGCATGCTGGCTGCGTCCTTGTTTAAGAGAGCTTTCTTTTCGGCTGTAGGTTGGGTCGAGCCTGCGAGACCCAACGTGTTGCGTGTTGCCCGATGTTGGGTCTCGTGAAGAACTCGACCCAACCTACCCCTTGAGCGCGTTCAAGCGAGCTTTCTTTTCAGCAGTCTCTCGGCGTTTCCGACAAATATTTTGCGCCGGTCGCTCTCGGAGATGTCGAGCTTCCTGATGCTGTCGATCGTCGGCGCAATCGGACCGAGCGGAGTGTCGGTCGCAAACACCACATGCTCGCTACCGAAGAATTCGAGCCCGCAACGCACGGCATGTACGCCGCCGCCGAACAATGCGGTGTCGCCGTAGAAGTCATGCAAATAGTCGAGGTGGGGCCGTTTGAGCGACGGCAACACCTTCGAATAGTCCTCATCGAGCGTGCGGCTGCCTAGGACCGCCAATCCCGGGCCGATCCGCCCGTCGTAAAACGCAATCATGCCGCCGAGATGATGGGTGATGATCTTGAGACCGGGATACCGGTCGAACAGGCCGCGCAACACCAGCCGGACCATGGCGACGGAAGTGTCGTAGGGCCAGCCGAAGCACCACCACATCTCGAACCGCGATTTCGGCTCGCTGGCATAATCAGACATGGCCGAGGTGCGCGCCGGATGCAGCCAGATGGGCGCATCGAGCTCCGCCATAGTGGAGAAGATCGGCTCGAACTTTCCTTCATCCAGCGGATGGCCGGCGACGTTGGTGAAGATCTGCACGCCCGCCGCGCCAAGCTCCTTGACCGCGCGCCGTGCCTCTTTGACCGAGCCATCGACATCGGTCATCGAGAGCGCCGCCACGAATGCCGGGAAGCGGTCGGGGTGTTGCGCGCAGAGCTCCGCCATGGCGTCATTGCCGATGCGCGCAAGCGCAAGCCCCGTCTCGCCGCTGGCGAAATCCTCAATCGGCGGGTTCGGCAGCGAGATGATTTCGCGATAATCGCCGAACTGGTCCATCTCGCGAAATCGTTCATCGAGATCGAACAGCTTTTTCACACCGCGCAATCGTGCCCCGATATTGCCCAGCCGGGGCGCAATGCGGTTCATCTCCTGAAAGAACTTGTCCGGGAAGATGTGACAGTAGATATCGACAATGGTTTGTGCGGCCATGGGATCAGAACTTCACGCGGTCCGCGCCTTTGAGGCCCAGAATCTCGCGCGCCTCCTTGGCCGTCGCGATCTGATAGCCGAGCTCCTCGACCAGACGGCGCATCTTGGCAACCTGCTCGGCATTGCTCTTCGCGAGCTGGCCGCGGCCGATGTAGAGGCTATCCTCCAGGCCCACGCGCACGTTGCCACCCATCATCACGGCCTGGGTGGCGAACGGGATCTGGACGCGGCCGGCCCCCAGCACCGACCAGTGATAGTCGTCCCCGAACAGCTTGTCGGCGGTGCGCTTCATGAACATGAGATTGTCGATGTCGCTGCCGATGCCGCCGAGAATGCCGAAGATGAGCTGCAGGAAGATCGGCGGCTTGAACATACCGCGATCGACGCAGTGCGCGAGATTATAAAGGTGCCCGGTGTCGTAGCATTCGTGCTCGAACTTGGTGCCTTGCCCCTCCCCCATCAGCTTTGAGATCTTCTCGATATCGCGAAAGGTATTGCGGAAGATGTTCTGATCGGAGGAGAGAAGATACTGCTCCTCCCAATCGTGTTTCCATTTCTTGTAGCGCGCCGCCATGGGGTAGAGCGCAAAGTTCATCGAGCCCATGTTGAGCGAGCACATTTCCGGCGAAAACTCGCTCGCGGCGGCAAGCCGCTCCTCCACCGTCATGATCACGGAGCCGCCGGTCGTGATGTTGATCACGGCGTCGGTTGCCTGCTTGATGCGGGGCAGAAACTGGCGAAACACCGCGGGGTCGCCGGTCGGGCGGCCATCCTTGGGATCGCGCGCGTGCAGGTGCAGCACCGCCGCGCCCGCTTCCGCCGCCTCAATCGCCTGGTGGGCAATCTGATCGGGGGTCACCGGCAGCGCCTCCGACATGGTCGGCGTGTGAATGGAGCCGGTGATGGCACAGGTGATGATGACCTTGTTCGATTGCGCAGCCATTGTTTCTCTCCCGGTGGACAGCCTTCTCTCGTATCATTTTGTGCGAGCATCCGCAGCAAAGCGCAAGCGCCTCTCCAGCGGCAACAAGTGCCAGCCGAACCGCTCGGCGACAAAGCCCCAGATGCCTTTTGGCGCAAACAGCATGACCGCGATGGCGACCGCGCCGAGCATCAACAGATAGAGGCTGCCGAGATCGGCAAGCGTTCGGCGCAGAATGAAGAACACGAGGGTGCCGATGATGGGGCCTTCGACCCGCCCAATCCCGCCGATCACGGTGATGAAGATAACGAAGGCGGTCCAGTCGTTCACGCTGAATGCCGTGTCGGGCGAGATGCGAAGCTTCTGCAGGAAGATGAGCGCGCCCATCATGGCAGTCCCGAGCGCGGCTGCGACATAGATTGCGAGCTTGACCCGCCAGACATCCACGCCATTCGAGCGCGCGGCGATCTCGTTATCCCGTATTGCCGTGAGCGCGAGCCCGTAGCGGGACCGCAAAAGCAACACGATCCCGCCGAGCACCGCGGCTAACAGCGCCAGCGAGAGCCAATAGATCAGGAATTCGCGCCATTGCCGAGTTGTGGCCATGGCGATCACCATTCCTGCCGGCAGGCTGATGCCGGAGCCGCCCCCAAGAGCCGAGAGCTGCGATGCGAGCAGACGGAAAACTTCGGCCACAACCCAGGTGCCGATGGCGAAATAGTGTCCGCGCAGCCGAAACATCAGGCCGGCCACCGGCAGCGCAAGCAGCGCTCCGGCAATTCCCGCGAGCGGCACGGCGATAAGCGGATGAATCCCCGCCACAATGGTCGCTGCAAACAAGACGTAGCCGCCCAGCCCGACATAGGCCTGCTGCCCTACCGATACCAATCCGGCATAGCCCGCCAACAGATTCCAGAGGCTCGCAAGGACGATATAACTGAAGATTTCCGAAAGCAGCCGCAGATCGTCACGCCCGGCAAAACCCGGCGCGGCAACAAGCGCAACGAAAGCAATCGCGAAGCCGATGCTGCCTATGCGGCTCGAGCGGCTCGCATGCTTTACTGCAAATGGTGAACCCATGCCTGCTCCCGCAGTTGCGCTCATCCCTGCACCTTCGGAAACAGTCCTTCCGGTCGGACGGCGAGGATCACGAGAAAGGCAAGGTGTCCGGCAAGCACCTGCCAGCCCGGATTGATGTGCGCGCCGATCGCCTGTGCCACGCCAAGGATGATGCCGCCCGCGAACGTTCCCCACATGCTCCCGAGCCCGCCGATGATGACCGCTTCGAATCCGAAGATCAGACGAGCCGGTCCGATCGCGGGATCGAAATTGGTCCGGATGGCGAGGAGGACACCCGCAACGCCAACCACGGCCAGCGACATGGCCATCGCCAAGGCGAAGACATGGCGGTTGTCGAGCCCCATGAGCTGGGCGACGGCCGGATCATCCGAGGTGGCGCGAAAGGCGCGTCCCAGCGCGGTCCGGTAGAACAGGACCTGCAGGCCGCCGATGACCGCCACGGCGGCGGCGAACTGGAGGAGCGGCAGAACGCCGATTGAGACACCGTCAATAAGCGGGAAACTTGCAACCTCGATGTCGCCGGCAGCGAGCCGTCGGCTATCTGCGGTGAACAGTTCCAGGAGCCCGTTCTGAATGATGATCGAGAGGCCGAAAGTGACCAGCAGCGGCGGCAGGAGATCATCGCCAAGCGTGCGGTTGAGAAGGCCGCGCTGGAGTGCGTAACCGATGGCGGCCATGACGGGGGCGACAATCACGAGGGCGGTCAGGGGATTAATCCCCAAGCTCTCGGTCGCAACCAGCGCAATATACGCGGCAAGCACAATGAGATCGCCGTGCGCGATGTTGACCAAACGCATGACGCCGAAAATGAGCGCGAGCCCCGCGGCAAACATGGCGTAGAGGCCGCCGACCAGCACGCCCTGGATGATGACGTTGAGCCACTGCATTTGCCGCTCACGTTCCGAAATAGGCGGTGGAGATGGCCGCGCGCGTCAGTGTCGTGGAAAGTCCGGTCAGCGCGATGCGCCCCTCCTGCAGACAGCAGACGCGCTTTGCCGCCTTGAGCGCCTGCACGATATCCTGCTCGACCACAATGACCGAGGACCCTTCGGCGACGATCGAAGGCAGCCGCGCATAGAGATCGCGAACGACGATGGGCGCGAGACCGAGGCTGATTTCATCGCACAGAAGGAGCTTCGGATTTGACATCAGCGCACGGCCGATTGCCGCCATCTGTTGCTGACCGCCGGAAAGCGCAGGCGCTGGCATACGGCGCCGCTCGGCGAGCGCCGGAAACAACTCGTACACGCGTGCGAGATTCCACGGGCCGGGCCGCCGCAACTGGGCGCCGATCAGGAGATTCTCCTCGACCGAGAGCGAAGGAAAAAGCCGGCGCCCTTCGGGGACGAGCGCAATGCCCTGCGCTACAACGGCGTGCGCCGGCCAGTCCCCGATCGGCTGCCCCGCAAAAAAGATGGCATCTCGGCGAGAGCGCATGGCGCCTGCGATGGATTTGAGCAGCGTCGACTTGCCGGCCCCGTTCGCGCCGATGACGGCGATCACCTCTCCCGCTCCAACATCGAGCGAGACTCCAAATAGCGCCTGGAAATCCTGGTAATAGGCATCGAGTGCGCGCAGTTCGAGCAGCGGCTCAGGCATCGGCCGCAATCCCCATATAGATGTCTTGCACCATGGGTGCGCTGATGACGGTGCGGGGATCGCCTTGCGCGATCAGGCTGCCGGCGTGGAGCACCACCAGCCGGTCGACAATGGCAATGAGCGCGTGGACGATGTGCTCGATCCAGATCATGGACATGCCGGCACGGCGGGTCGCGCGGATCAGCTCGATCAGTGCCCCACACTCGTGCTCGCTGAGTCCGCCGGCAACTTCGTCGAGCAGAAGCACGCGTGGGTTGGTCGCAAGGGCGCGCGCGAGCTCGAGCCGTTTGCGGTCGAGCAGCGTGAGGCTGCCGGCGGTTCTGTTGGCTTTGTCCGCGAGGCCGCATTGCTCGAGCAATTCGACACAGCGCCCATAGACATCGCGCTCGCGGCACCCCGTGCCGAATGCGGACGCCACCACAAGATTCTCAAACACGCTCATGCCATGGAATGGCTGCGGGATCTGGAACGATCGCGCAAGCCCGAGCCGGCAGCGCCGCTCGGGCGCAAGCCGCGTGATGTCGCTGCCTGCGAGCAGAACACGACCGCTGTCGGGCGCAACGGTCCCGCTTGCGATACCGAACAAGGTCGTCTTGCCCGCGCCGTTGGGGCCGATGATGCCCAGCGCCTCGCCTTCGTCGAGCGCGAGATCGATCTGGTGCGCCACCACCACCGCACCAAACCGCTTCGAGATTTTTTCCAACGCAAGGACCGCGGGCATTGCGTGATTGTCATTCCGGGGCGAGGCCGAAGGCCTCGAACGGGCCCGGTCTCAGCAGTAGCCCGGATTGAGCGAAAGCGAAATCCGGGGAGACCCGTTTCGCTTTCCGCTCAACGCGGGCTACATGAGGCAGCTTCAGTGACGCGCTACGACAGAAGCGCCAGCTGCCCTGTCGTGGGAATAGCCGGCGCGGTCTTGTTGGCCGTAATGACGAGCTCGAATTTGTCGGCCTTGCGCTGCCATTGTCCGGCAACCAGCGGCGTCTTGGTCACATTCTTCACCGGCTGCCCCGTCCACTTCACCGGTCCGACAATGGAGCTGTAATCGGTGGCAACGATCGCATTGAGGATTTCCTTCGGCTCCAGCGCCTTGGCGCGCTTGAGCACGTCGATGGCCACTTCGAACAATGCATGCTGAAACCCAATGGGCTGAGTCCACGGCCGCTTGCTGGCGCCGACAAAGGCATCGGCGAGCTGTTTCGCGCTTTGACCGGTGAGGCCTGACTTGAACGGGTGATCGGGCGTCCACCAGATTTCAGTCGTCAACCCGTTGCCCCGCGCGCCGAGAGAATCAATGACCGACGGGAACAGCAGCGCCTTGCCAATGGTGACGATCTTCGGCCGGAAGCCTTGCTGCGCCGCCTGCGACCAGAAGGTCGCGAAGTCGGGCGGGATCATGTTGCCGGTCACGATCTGTGCCCCCACGGCTTTGAATGCCGAGATCTGCGACGTGAAGTCGTTGTTCATGAGCTGATAACGGCCGGGATCGGTGAGCTTGTAGCCGGCCGCAGCCAGCGCAGGCGGAAGCCCCCGTTGCGGATCACCCCAGGCATTCCCGTCGGCGTCGTTGGGAAAGAGGCCGCCCACGATCTTGTTGGTGGAAACCGAATCCCACAGCGCGAGGAAAGCGCCGATCACGTCTTCGAGTCCCCAGAAGAAATGATAGGTCCAGGTGAAACCCTTGGCGGGATCCCCGTTGCGGCCGAAGAAATAGGGCTGCCACGGACAGTTCGTGGTAATGCAGGGGACCTCGTTCACCTCCGCCTGATCGGCGACGGGATTGGTCGTGTCGGGCGTGGCCGACGCAACAATGAGATCCACCTTGTCGCCGAGGATGAGCTCGGCGGCGACTTCGGCGGCGCGGCTGCCGCTCGATTGGCTGTCTTTGGTGATGATCTGCACGGGATAGCTGCGGCCGGCGCTCTGCAGCCCTGGCGATAGGATGCCGCGCACCTGTTCGAGGATGAATGCGTCCGCTTCGCCGAAGCCGGCGAGCGGGCCGGTTTTCGGACTGACATGGCCGATCTTGATCACCCGGCTCTGCGCATTCGCCGGAATTAATCGCAACACCGCAGGAGCCGCGAGCGCGCCGAGCCCGACGCCGACAACGCGTCGGCGTGAAACATGTCCGGCAGAGGCTTGTGAGGAACTATGGAGCATATGAGCCTCCTTCGGTCGCAACGCGCTTTGAAAGCTACTGTAAATTCAGGCTGTTAGTTAAGCAATCCGGCGCGACGCCTGTCCTCCTCCACAACTGCAGCAGCGCGATTTCGCGCGCTCCTGACAACCGATCGGCGCGACTTTGCCGCCCTTCGTATAGGGCCGCGTCTTTCAGTGGCGCTTGAGCTGCTCCCCTAGCTCAGGAGCGTGTGCCCATTGCCAATAGGGGCACAACTGCGGTCCTCCTCGTGCCTGGGGTACTCGTGGTCCCTGCACTCATGAATATTTTGCTTTGGCATTCAACTTGAATGATTTGGCCAGGTAGGTTGCACGACTTGTTACTTCACGTCAGCAAGGAAGCCCGGCGTCAGAAGCCACCCGATAACCGCCTGTTTGGAAACCAAAGCCTCGGCACCCGGCATTCCAGCGGCGACGCCTCCGATAGCGGGCGACACGCGCGTGACCTGCGCCGTGTACTCACCGTAAACCATCGCGCTCGCGCGGGTAGTCGCAGTGAAACCGTCGATCTGCGCCCCCGCAGCGACCGGCTTCGTCACCGTCCAGGTTAGGTTAGGCGTACCCGGGACATCCACCGGCAATACAAGCGGGTACCCATTCCAGTACGGGGTTCGGCCGAACTCCTCGGACGAGAATTCCCAGCCCTCCGGCGATTTCGCCGACCCGTCTACCAAACCGTAAAAATTGTAGACGGTCACGAAATCACTGGTCTCTTTCGACTCGCCCGGCGTTAAGGTCTCGCCCTGATCCGTCTTGACGGCGAAGTGGTAGGTCATTGACCCGTCGTTGTTTTTGTCCACTTGCGTCACAACGATCTGTAGCGCCCGCACCGGGGCGCCAGCGATCGCCAACCCGGAGGCCAGCAACAACGCAAGTCCAAAAGTTTTCAGCACATGATTTCTCCAGATCGGCAACGGTACAAAAAGTAAAGGCGAGCGCATAAAGAAGCAATATGGCAGACCAGTTGAAGGTGATGTCGGCCATCGAGCGCTGCCGCACGGCGGTGCTCGGCGGCCGTGTCGCGCGCTGCGAGGATCAGCCGCCCAGAGGCGACCTTTGTCACGAGGCTCCAACCCATGCGGTTACCCGCACAAGCCGCTCGTCAGCTACCGGATCAATCAACAACTCTCCGGGTGGAATCTTCCTCCACTGATGATTCGCGCCTTCGGGACGCACTGCCAGAAATGGACAATCCCCCGTTTCATTGGTGGATCGTTAGGGCTACGGTTGATCTATGAAAGCTGTGATAGATCTCGCCCGTTTTTTTGCTTCCCATCCCCTGACTCACACGTCGCCAATCAAGGCTTGGCAGAGATGGCTCTCATGGCAAATCAAGAGCCGGCTTCGCGACGAAGTTATTGTCCCCTGGATCGGAGGGCAATTGCTTGCCGTTAGACGTGGGATGACGGTGCAACAGGAAACGTTTATGCGGGATTACACGAGTTCGCGGATATGATGTTTTTGCTACATTTCTTGCGCGAGCGAGATTTGTTCCTGGACATTGAGGCAAATGTTGGCACTTACACTGTGCCCGCCTCCGGCGTTTGCAGAGCGGTCACATTCGCGTTCGAGCCCGATCCTGACACGGTGCGCGCCCTACGACGCAATATTGCAGTCAACAGCTTAGAGAAGCTTGTAACGCTGCACGCGCTTGCTCTTGGAGACCACGATGATGACGTCCCGTTCACGGTTGGCTTAGATTCCACAAATAAAGTTGCACCTGCAGGGCAGAAAAATATACGAATGGTTCGTCAGCGAACGCTTGATGCGGTGATGGGAGAGCATACGCCGATAATGATCAAAATGGACGTTGAGGGATACGAGGAGAACGTACTTCGAGGAGCTCCAGCAGTTCTTGCAAGAAATCGCCTGCAAGCCATCGAGCTAGAAACTATAACGCCAACAATAGAGAAAATACTCCTCCGAAACGGATTTGAAAGAGCGTATTATGACCCGTTCAGCCGCTTACTTGCACAGCAACCAGTCGGCTTACCCTCGTCCAATTCTCTCTACGTCAGAGACTTCGCGTTTGTCAGAAACCGACTTGCAGCAGCCAATAAGATTCAGGTTCTCGACCGTGCGATCTAATCGAGACTGAGGACCGCTCTCAGACGGCGAGTGCTTCCAGGATCAGGTTCGTGATCGCATCGGGATGTGAGATGAGCGCCAGGTGGCTCGCCTCGATCTCGATCGTCTTCGCAGCCATTCGCTTGGCCATGAAGCGCTCCAGGTCGGGATTGATCGTCCGGTCTTGGGTGGATACGGCATAGAAGGCCGGCTTGGTGCGCCACGCGGCATTCGTCGTCTTTTCCGTCGTCAGCGATTTCTTGAACGGCTGCTGAGCTGCGTAGAGGACGCGCGCCTCCTCCCGCGGCAGGTCGCCAGCGAAGTCGTGCAGGAAAGCCTCCTCCGACAACTGGCCCCAATCGTCGTTGAAGACAATGCCGGCTGCGGCCGGGGGCGTCGGATAGTTGTTCGCCAGCGCCGTATAGTCCTCGCCCGCATCGGGTGCCCGCGCAGCGACGTAGACAAGAGCGGTGACCTTCGGGTCCACCCCCACATCCGTCACGATCATTCCGGAGAAGGAGTGGCCGACTAGCACCGTCGGGCCCGGTTGCGCCGCGATCACCCGCCGTGCGGCCTCCGACGCCTCGTGCAGCGAGGTCAGAGGGTTCTGCACGCTGGTGCAGTTGACGCCCTTCTGCTGGAGGCGGGCGATGACCCTCGACCAGCAGGAGCCGTCTGCGAACAGTCCGTGTACGAAGACGACATTCTTCGTCTTCGGCGATGTCTGGGCACTGGCGACTCGATTGAGCAAGGGAAGGGCGGCGCCAGCAGCGGCAGCCCCGATCAATTTCCGGCGGTTCATCACGGTCT
>CATPCO010000534.1 GCA_955652925.1 uncultured Xanthobacteraceae bacterium
AGGTCGAGCTTGCGGCTGAGGTAGAACGGATAATCGAACTGGTTTGCCAGAATGTCCTGGCCTGCCAGCCTCAAGTCGTTCATGTATTGCTGCTGAAGGGCGCGCCGTTCGGGGTCTTTGATTTCCACCGGCGATACAACTTGAGCAAGCGAAGCGCTGGCAACGAACAGGAAGAGGCCCAGCCAAGCGGCCTTATTTTTGTGCATAGACCATTCCGGAAACATGATAGGGAGGGTCGGAGATCAGGCGGATGTAAGAAATCAGCGCCTCGATTTCTGCCTTGCTGAGAGTATAGCCATAGGGTGGCATCAATGCTGATTTGTTCAGTGCCGGTCCGCCGTGACTGATGATGGCTGTCAGTTCGGCGTCGCTCATTTTGTTTAGTGTGACGCCCTCGGTGAACGGGTGCGGCTTGACCTCTAGATTGTCGTAATTGGAAACACGCTCCGGCGTGGACTCCGGATTGTGGCAGCGGGCGCAATACTTGTCGTCGAGCTGGTATCCCACCTGCTGCTGATATCCCAACGCAATTTCTTCAATCTTCAGTTCGACTGATTTCTGAGCTTTGGTAGGTGTGTGCGCGGTGAGTTGATATCGGCCTGCGATGCCGCCCACAGCGACGTTCGTGCTGAGCTGCCCGCTGGAATCGGTTAAGCCGCTCGGAGGATCAAAGCTGACGCCCGCAGGCCCGAGGAATTCGACCAGTGCTCCGGTGACGGCCGTCCCTCGTTCATCGTTGACCTGCACGACCAGGGGCTGAGCCAGGACCATGCCGGTTGCGCCGATCTGCTTGCCTCCACTCGACTCTACGAGTGCGGCGCCAAACGCCGTGGGCTTGAGGGCAGAGGCTGGTCCCGGTTTGCGAGTACACCCTGCGCTTACGAGAATGAGGGAGACTACGAAGATTGTCCGCAAATGTCTCTTCATTTCTTCACCTCCTGCCTGCTGGAGCTCTTGAGCGTCATCAGGAATGCGGTCAAGGCGCGGGCGTCTTCGTCGTTCATGTTGCGGTTCGGTTCGGTGGTGCCGGGCCGCATGGTCTGCGGGTCCTTCAGCCAGTGGTAAATCCAGGCAGCGTTCAGGCGCGAGCCTACTTGTGTGAGCGTCGGTCCGATGTAGCCTTTGTCGACCTTGGTATCAATGATGTGGCAAGACTGGCAGGCATATTTGGAATAGAAAAGCTGTCTTCCCTGCTCCACCTGAGCAGGCGGATACCCGCTGGTCGGCATCGAGTCGCGGTCGAATGCCGGAGTCTGATAAACGGTCATGATGTAGTCGGTGAGCTCCGTGATCTCGCTATCCGAGAGGTTGAACTTCGGCATCCGGCGGATGAGCGCCGGGCGCAGCGTGTTGGGGTTCTTCAAAAATTCTTGTAGCCACTGGCGTTGCACCGAGCTGCCTTCCCATGTCAGGTCGGGAGCCATGTCCCCGCCACGACCGTTAATGGCGTGGCAGCTGAAGCAGGCCAGGTCGGCCATGAGCTGTCCAGTCTTGCCTGCGGGGTGGTACTTCGAAGGCGGTTTCGCCGGCACGGTCAATGCCAGCGGCAAATCATGTGCCCGGTCCGTAAGCGAAAGTAACTCAGTCGTCAAAGCATCAATTTGTGCGGGTGCGAAGGTGTACTGCGGCATCTTCAGTGCCGATCCAAACGAACGCGGTTGCCGGATCTTGGACGAGATGTAATCCGGTACTGTGTGCGGCATGCCCGGCAAGAAACTAATCTGCGTGATCGGTTTGCTCCCGATGTGGGTCAACTCTGGAGCGAAGTTATCCGATTTCTTGATGCCGCTGATCTCGTGGCATGAGGCGCAGCCGTACTCGGTCACCAAAATCTTGCCGTGCGCGATCTGCTGTGGCGTGGGGGCGTCGAGATGCACATTGGCCAGCAGATCGGAATCAGTCTTGTTTCCGAGGAAGGCAGTAAGCAGGGAGACTTGCTGATCGGTGAAACGGTAGTGCGGCATGGCGGTTTCCGAATCGTAGATACGCGGGTTGCGCAACCATTCCCGCAACCATTCCGGCTTCACCTTATTGCCGATCCGGGTTAGTTCCGGAGCGACATCACCGCCAACCACATTCCCCGCGGCGTTCTGCACGGCATGGCAGGAGGCACAGAATGACTCTCCGTACAAGCTGGCTCCAGCCGTCGGATCAGGCGCCTTCTGATCTTTGGTGGCTGACGCCGTGTCTCCAGTGATTGGTGTGCTGTTAGCGATCAAGAAAGCCGAAATATCTCGCGCGTCCGGATCGCTCAATTTGAAATTCGGCATCGTTGCGCTGACGGCGTAGGCCTGAGGATTCTTCAACCACGCATAAATCCATTCCCGTGCGATCTTGTCGGCGATGTGAGAAAGCGAAGGCGGATCATCGGTCGGCTTGATCGCGCTGCCGTCGGGTAGTTTGATGGTGTGACAGTGTACGCAGCCATATCGCCCCAGCAGATTGCGGCCTAGGTTTAGTTGTGGTGTGCCCGTTAGAGGAGCGCCATGACACTGGCCGCAAGAAGACTCCATATACCGCGTCGGCAAAAGCGGCTGCTCCCAGGCCAGCGTGCTGCGGTGGGCTTCCTCGACGGTAGTCGCAGCGCCTTGCCCACGGTGACACATCACGCAGCCGAACTGGTCAGACGTGTGAGGGATTACCGGATGCCGGCGGAACGGCTGTGTGCTGACATCGGCAAGGCTGGCTTCTTTCAATCCGACGTGGCAGGTGGTGCAGCGATCGACAACTCCTAGCTCCGGAAGCCAGATCTGCTGGAGTCCGTCGTGGAAGTGTCGCTCGAGTGTTGCCGCGTCTCCCCGGCTCCGAGCCAGCGCTAGATAGTGTTTCTGATAGTGGCGCCATTCACTGAAATGGTTCTTGGCGGGAGCTATGGCCAACGAAATCAATAACAAGAGGCTGACCACGCCAAAAGCGCGAACCGGATGGCCGAATAATCTCTGCCACAGGGAGAATAACGCGTTATTCGATGACCGCAATTAGCTCCTCCAGGGCAACACCCAGGACCAACCCGGACCACG
>CATPCO010000535.1 GCA_955652925.1 uncultured Xanthobacteraceae bacterium
GGCTACAGTCAAGCTGGGCCCCAATCGATGTTGCAGACCGGACACACTCCATCGCGGAGCGCGCGCGCAAAGCTGACGCGGCCGTGCAGCGCTTGGCAGCAATGCAGATCGCCCGTATTCTTTGGCCGGGCGGGGGAAAAATTGATGTTACGGGTTGCGTTGGCGTTCGGACTTGCGCTTTTGACGTGCCAGTCCGCGCTTGCAGACGGAATGGTTGATTCGGGCCGCCGGTACTATCATCGGCGATATCTGCCCCCCGAACGGCACGTAATTGAGGTCGTTCAGCCGCCCTATAGCGGCGTCTTCGTCATCAATGGAATCCACTTCACCGGAATGACACCCGCTTGCCTGGGTTGGGTTGCCGGCGATCGGATCAGGCTCATTGACGGCGACTGGCACGGCCACTGCGTCACAGCCGTCTTTTACAATTACCGGCACCACAATACGTGCGAGATGTGGTGCCGCGCCGTGCTGCATTAGGCTCTGGGCGGATAAGAATGCCGCCTGCCTTTGAAGTCCTCGACTTCGTATTGGCAGTTCGCGCCATTGCTCGTGGCAGAGATATAATTCGGCCCAATCGGCGATTTGCCGTGCCCGCCCGGGATGTCGAGCACGAAAGTCGGCTGACACAGGCCGGAGAGCCGGCCGCGCATGGATCGCATGATCGATTGGCCCTGCTCGATTGAGGTGCGCCAGTGCGCGGTGCCCGGTGCGAGATCGCCGTGGTGGAGATAATAGGGCTTCACCCTGCATTCGACCAAAGTGCGCATCAGCTCGCCCAAGCTCTCCGCGTCGTCGTTGACGCCGCGCAATAACACGGTCTGGCTCAGCATTGGAACGCCGGCATCGACAAAACGCGCGCATGCCACGCGCGCCTTCGGGCCAAGCTCGCGCGCATGATTGACGTGAAGCGCGACGTAGGTCGCCTTTCCCGTGGCCTTGAGCGCTTGGACGAGCGCCGGTGTCACCCGTTCCGGATCGGCCACAGGCACGCGGGTATGCACGCGAATGACCTTGACGTGATCGATTTTGGCGAGTGCGTCCACAATGGCTTTGAGACGGCGGGGAGACAAGATCAAGGGATCACCGCCGCTCAGGATGACTTCCCAGACTTCTTGATGGTCGCGAATATACGCGATCGCGCTGGCAAGCTCGGCGCGGTTGAGAGAACGCTGGCCCCCGACCACTTCCCGCCGGAAGCAGAACCGGCAGTACACCGCACACAAATGCGTGGGCATCAGCAGCACCCGATCGGGATAGCGATGCACAATGCCCGCAACCGGGCTATGCGCCTCGTCACTGATCGGGTCGGCGCTCTCTTGCGGCTCGGTGTCGAGCTCACCCGAAACGGGAACGAACTGACGTGCAATCGGATCGCGGGGATCATCGCGGTCAATAAGCTCTGCAAGATCTGTCGTGAGCGCAACGGCATAACGCTGCGCAACTCTGCCGATCTCGTCCATGCGTTGCGCAGAAGTGAGGCCGGCTGAAACGAGGTCGGCGGGCCGTGAAAGAGTCTTGCGCGCGCTTGTTTTCATGGGTGGGTTCCCTTGACGAGCCTCGCTTCCGGTGAGGCCGCATCCGACGGGCTGGCTTGCATTTCGGCTAATCATGCAGAATGACGCCGTTGCACTTCCTACCGCCGCCATGCAATAGCCAACCGGAAGCCGTGCCGGCATTCTTGCAGACGCTCGAATTTCGGTGTTGTTATGCCTGACGTGACCAGGAGAACAAGATGAAGAATTATCTCGACGGGGGAGAGGCGATCCTCGAAGCGTTTCGCAAGCTCAAGATCGACTACATCATGTCGTCGCCCGGATCGGAATGGTCGCCCGTATGGGAGGCGCTGGCACGGCAGAAGATGGACAAAAAGGCTGGTCCGACCTTCGTCGAGTCCTGGCACGAGACCCTCGCCGTCAACATGGCGACGGGCTATACGCTGATTACCGGCCGGCCGCAGGCTGTCCTCCTCCATGCCGGTGTCGGCATGCTGCAGGGAAGCATGGGCGTGCACGGCGCCTTGCAGAACGAGGTGCCGATGGTGGTCATGTCGGGTGAATCCCAGACGCTTGGCGAAGATCCCGATCTCGACATCGAGCAGCAATGGTATGGCGGGCTGACCGTCGGCGGGATTGAACGGTTCGTTGAGCCGGTCGCCAAATGGGCGCGTGCGGTGACGAGCCCCTACACGCTTTATGAAAGCGTGATCCGCGCCGGCGAGATGGCGCAGCGCGTCCCTAAGGGCCCGATTTATCTCAATGTCGCCTTGGAGCACATGTTGCACGATTGGACGCCGCCCACCGCCGCACGCGACGTCCCGCCCGCTCCTGTTCTGGAGCCCACGGCCCATGACGTGGAACAGGTCGCCTCGTTTGTACTTGAGAGCAAGAACCCGGTTATCGTGGCCGAGACTTCCGGCCGCGACCCCTCGGCTTTTTCAGCGCTGGTCGAGCTTGCGGAGCTGCTTGCCATCCCGGTGATCAACGGGCGTGCCAACGCTTACGCGAACTTTCCCACCGACCATCCACTCTACCTCGGCATGGGCAACTACAAAGCCGTCGAGAAGGCCGATCTGGTTTTGCTCGTAGGCGGTCGTGCGCCTTGGTACCCCGCGCAGCGGCGGCCCACCGCCGGCAAGATCGTCGCAATCAACGACAATCCCCTCAAGGGGCATATGATCTACCAAAATCTCCATATCGACTTTTATCTTGAAGGCGACATGGGGGCATCGCTCAAGCTGCTCATAGCCGCGCTCAAGCAAGCGCGTCCAGATAGTGCAGCGATCAACGCGCGGCGGCAGCGCTGGACGCGCGAGCATGAGAAATATGTGGCGGGACTGCGCACCGATCGGGAAAAAGCACAGAACGGCAGCGGGATCGATCCGCTCTCGCTGCTCGGCGCGCTCGGCGAGAATATGCCGCCCGACACGATCTACGTCGACGAAACCATCACGCATTCCCAGCTTCTGCGCCAGCATCTGCCGCAAACCACCGCCCAAAGCTTTTTCCGCGGCTCAGGCGGGCTTGGGCAAGGGATCGGCACAGCGCTCGGCATCAAGCTTGCGGCGCGGGAGCGACCGGTCGCCTTGCTCGTCGGCGACGGTTCGTTCCTCTACAACCCGATCATTCAGGCGCTCGGCGCTTCCAAGCATCACGACTTGCCCATCATCATCGTCGTTCTCAACAACAGGAAATACGAGGCGATGCGCAAGGGCCATGTCCATCACTATCCCGATGGCGTCTCGGCGAGCAGAAATCTGCATTATGGCGTCACCATCGAGGGCCCCAATTACGAGCAGCTCAGCAGTCACTTCGGATTCCATGGACAGCGCGTGGAAAAGGCCGCCGATCTCAAAGGCGCGATCCGCAAAGGTCTCGCCGCCACTAAAGACGGCAAGACCTCCATCCTCAATGTCGTGCTGGCGCGGTAGGGAAGGTCATCTATTCGATCATGGGCGTCCAGAGCACCTGATCGATGCGGGTGGCGCCGGTCGCGAGCATGACCAGCCGATCAAGTCCGAGCGCAACGCCGCTTGCCGGCGGCATGAGCTCGAGCGCCCCGATAAATTCTTCATCGATTGGATATTGCTCCCCATAGATGCGCTCCTTCTCCACCATTTGCTCTTCGAGCCGCGCGCGCTGGAGAACGGGATCGGTGAGTTCGCCGAAGCCGTTGGCAAGCTCGATCCCGCAGGCATAGAGCTCGAAGCGCTCCGCGAGGCCGGGACTGGATGGCTTGGGCTGCGCGAGCGGCGATTGCACGGCCGGATAATCGTAGAGGATGGTCGCCTGGCCGTTTCCGAGATGCGGCTCGATGCGCTCGAGGAGGACGCGGCTGAAAATGTCGCCCCAGCTGTCGGTGGGCGCAACGCGCACACCTGCATCGCGCGCGGCCGCTGCAAATCGCTCGATCCGTTCGGGCGGCAGCACGGCCAAAAGATCAATCCCGGCATGGCAGCGAAATGCTTCCACGACCGAAAGCCTCTGGGGTTTGGCTAATGGGTTGATTGTGCGGCCACGAAACGAGAAGCGCGTTGTACCTGCGATCTCGGCTGCCAGTGCAATGATCGAGCAACAGTCATGCGCGACCGCCTCCCAGGATTCGTTCGCCCGATACCATTCAATGAGCGTGAATTCTGGATGATGCAACGCGCCGGACTCGCGGTTGCGCAAGACGCGGGCAAACTCAACGATGCGCCGTTCTCCGGCCGCAAGGAGCTTCTTGCTTGCGAACTCAGGCGAGGTGCGCAGATAGTACCGCTCGCGCGTGCCCGCCGGTGAGATGAGATCCGTGGCGAAGGCGTGCAAATGGGTTTCGTTCCCCGGTGAGCGGGTCAGGATCGATGTTTCGACCTCGACGAAGTCCCTCATCGTAAAGTAGTCGCGCAGGGCCGCCATGATGCGCATGCGCCCCAACAGGAAAGGTCGCCGGTCGGCATGGGTCTGCAACAGCCCAGGCATAAAACCCTCCAAATACGATCAGTCCTCTGCGTCGTCATCATCCGCGCATGCGGATGATGCAGGTTGGGTCAAGCGCTTGCGAGACCCAACCTGCCGGAGCCCGGCATGAAGCGGGGCATGACGGCCGAGGGAAAGATCAGTATGGTGCAGGCCAATCGTCTGTCCGCAGCGGCATGTGCCGCCTCCGATCAAGGGAATATCGGCCCGTGAAAGTGATCGCCAGCTCGCTCCGCAAGGGCAATATCGTGGATGTCGACGGCAAGCTCTATGTCGTGCTCAATGCCGAAAGCTTCCATCCCGGCAAGGGAACGCCGACCACCCAGGTGGACATGCGCCGCATCAGTGACGGCGTAAAGGTTGCCCAACGTTACAAAACGACCGAGCAGGTGGAGCGCGCCTATGTGGAAGATCGCGAGTTCCAGTACCTTTATCAGGACAGCGACGGCTTTCATTTCATGAACACCGAAACCTATGACCAGGTCACTTTGCCAACCGACATCATCGGCGATCAGGCCGCCTATCTGCAGCCGGAGATGAAGGTAACGCTGTCGGTGCATGAAGGCGTCGCGGTGGCGATTCAACTGCCGCAGAAGGCGACCCTGGAAGTGGTGGAGACTGAACCCACGGTCAAAGGGCAAACTGCCTCCTCCTCCTACAAGCCCGCCATGCTTTCCAATGGGGTGCGCACCATGGTTCCGCCCTTCGTCGGAGCCGGCACCAAGATCGTGGTCATGACCGCGGACGGCTCCTACGTCGAGCGCGCCA
>CATPCO010000536.1 GCA_955652925.1 uncultured Xanthobacteraceae bacterium
GCCGATATTCCGGGCCGCTTCACCACGAAGGCGGTCACCGCCTCGCCCCATTGCGGGTCGGGCAATCCGATGACCGCGACTTCAGCCACCGCGGGATGCAGCGCGAGGACATCCTCGACCTCCTTGGGAATGATGGTGCTGCTGCCGGATCGAATCACCTCTTTGAGTCGGCCGATGATGGAGAGATTGCCGGACGCATCGAGCTCGCCGACGTCTCCGGTATGGAGCCAGCCGTCGCACAGCGCCGCCTGCGTTGCCGGCGGATCGTGCCAATAGCCTGCCATCACGTTGCCGCCGCGAATGAGCACTTCGCCGGATTGGCCGGACGAGAGCGGCGCATCCGCGCTCGCAATTCTCAGCTCGTATTGCGCGAGCGCGCGGCCGACGCAGTGCATGAGCTTCCTGCGCTGCTCGCCTGCAGCGAGACATTGGGGCGGCAAGTAGCAGGTCACGGGTGCTTCGGTCAGTCCGTAGAGCACGCCGATTTTGGGCCCGATCAAGTCCAGCGCGCGTTCGAAGATTGCGGGTGGGATGCGCGAGCCGCCGACATAGATCGCCTGCAAACGATCGAGCGCGCGCTCGCCCGGCTGGAGACGATCGAGCCAGCGCACGAGCTGCGTCGGCACCAGAGAGGTTCGCGTCGCGCCCGTTCGCGCGATGGTCTCGGCGAGACGATCCGGATCAAAGCGGCCCAGCACCACCGTCGCGCCCGCGAACAAATGCGACATCAGGATTACCTGCGCGATCGGCCATAGCGGCCGCACATTGAGAAATGTGCACTCGCTGCCGATGGAAAATCCGCGGATGGTGTTGCGCGCCACGGTCACGAGGTTGCGGTGGCGCAGCATCGCCGCCTTCGGGGCGCCGGTGGTCCCGCCACTGAAATTGAGGGAGGCGAGGTCCTCTCCTTCGCCGTCGGGCAAAGGCTGCTCGCAGGCGCGTTGCAGCAGCATCTCGTAATCGAGCCCTCGACCGGCGCCGATTGAGATCACGTGTTCGAGGCTCTCGACCTCGCCCGCAAGTCCGTCCAGCTTGTGTACAAAGGATGCATGGCCAATCAGCGCCCGTGCGCCGGCAAAGCGCAGCAAGGCTGTTGTTTCATCGCGCGTGAGCCGAGGATCGAGGGGAACGCGCACCAGGCCGGCTGCCATGATACCGTAATCGGCTTCCAGATATTCGCGAATATCCGGAACAAGCAGCGCGATCCGGTCGCCCTTCGCCAGTCCAAGGCCAAGGAGTGCATTGCCGACCCTGACAACGCGGGAATGTAGCTGCCGGTAGGACAGCCTTCCACGATCATCTACGATCGCCGCTCGCTCGCCGTGGCGCAGCGCAAGCTCCCGCCATTGCGTCGAGATGTGCAACTTGTCGCCGGGCATGTTCACCAGCCCTGCAGCACAACCCGGCCGCTGACCGCGCGCTTCTCCATCAATGCGTGCCCCTGTTGAGCTTGCGCAAACGGCAGAATGCGATCAATGAAGGGCGCCACCGCCTTGCGCGCGAGAAGATGCAGCGCGGTGCGCACATCGGCGAAGGTCGCAATACCGGACCCGGCGATACGGATTCGCCGCATGATCACGAGGCCGGGATCGAGCTCGACCGGCTGTGCTCCGACATTCCCCAGCACCACGACCATTGCATTTGATGCCGCCGAGCGCAGGCTTTCGCCAAACGTGCCGGTGACTACATTTTCCAGCACGATATCGGCGCCTTGCTTGCGGGTGAGGCGCCAGACGTCTGCGCTGAATTTGAGATCAGGACGCACGATGACATCGTCGGCACCGGCCTGCCGGATGATGGTAGTCTTGTGTGGAGAGCTCGTCACCGCGATCACGCGCGCCGCAATGCTCTTCGCAACCGCGATCTGATGCAGCCCAAGTCCGCCGCCAGCACCCGTGATCAGGACGATGTCGCCTGGGTGCACCGTGGCCACTCCAATAAGCGCCCGCACGCTGGTCCCGATCGGACAAACTGCGAGCGCGGCCGCAGCCATATCGATGCCTTCAGGCAGGCGGATCGCGTTGCGCGCAGGCACGCAGATGAATTCCGCGTAGCCGCCACCACCGGACTCGCCGACGGTGCGGCTGTTTCGGCAGAGATCGTGCCGGCCGCGCAGGCAATAGCGGCAGCTGCCGCAAAACAGGCGATGATAGATCGCGACGTTTTCGCCGATGCGATCTGCCGGAACACTCGCCCCGGCGGTGACGATCTCGCCGGCAATCTCGTGGCCGAGTATCCGGCCCGGCTCGCCCGGAATCTTGCCGGCCCGGGAGAGCAGGTCGTGATAGCAGATGCCGGCCGCGTGGATGCGCACGAGGACATCGTGCGGGCCTGGCTGCGGCTGCTCGACCTCGACGACGTGAAGAACCTCCGGCCCGCCGAAGGCGGAAAAGCTCACGGCCCGCATCAGCGCCATCCCCGTTTATGCCCGCGCCGCAAACGCCGCCGCGCCTTGCTTGTAATCGCCGTCACCCTCGACCGTCGCGCGTGCGGCCTCGATCTCGGAACATTCCTGCGCCGTGAGGCGCCGCGCGAACATGGCGAGCCGCTTGGTCGCCTGCACGGCCGCGGGAGAATAGCCGGCGATGATGGACGCCCACCGCTCAGCCTCTGCCCGAGGGTCGTCCACCACAGCATTGAGAAAGCCGAAGCGCAAAGCTTCTTCTGCCGTGATGTTGCGGGCGATGAGCAGCATTTCGAGCGCTTGCGCGCTCGCAATAACCTGCGCAAGCCGCAGCGCGCTGACCGCGGAGATCATTCCATGGCGCACTTCCGGATAGCCCAGCACCGTATTCCTGCCCGCAATCCGCAGGTCACAGTGCAGCGCGAGCGTCATGCCCATTCCGATGCAATAGCCATGCAATGCTGCGATGACAGGCTTGGCCAACGGGATGGCCGCGCCGGGAATGGCGCGCAGCAGCGTTTCGGTGGTCGCCATGCGCCCTGTGGCGTTGATCTCCTTGATGTCGGAGCCGGCGCAAAATGCCTTTTCGCCGGCGCCGGTAAGCACGACGGCGCGGATGCCGGCGTCGTCCGATATTTCCTGCCAGATCGCGCCCAATCTCTCCTTCGCCGGCACATCAAGGGCATTGAGCACCTGCGGCCGATCAATCGTAACGACTGCGACGCCGTTCGAGCGCTTTTCGAGAACAACCGACATTCCCATCACCTTCCGCTGCCAACGCTAGCTGTTCGTAGCCCGGATGAGCGAAGCGATATCCGGGGTCAACTCGCACGTGGTCCCGCATTTCGCTACGCTCATGCGGGCTACGGTAAAAGAAGAGACGCGTGAAGCAAACAACATACATCGGCAAGCCCGTCCGGCGGATCGAGGACCGAGCATTGCTCACCGGCGGCGGCCGTTTCGCCGCTGATCTGCGCTTCCCGGACATGCTGGAGGCAGCATTCGTGCGCAGCCCTCACGCGCACGCGCGTATTCGTGGCATCAATACGGGCAAGGCACGGGCACATCCGAATGTACAGGCCGTGTTTAC
>CATPCO010000537.1 GCA_955652925.1 uncultured Xanthobacteraceae bacterium
CGCCATCGGTCCTTGGGTGCGCACACCGAACAACGCGACCTTGATTGCCTCCCAGGGGCGCGCGATCGTTGCCTCGGCGGCGGTCGCCTCGTAGCCGCAATGGGCCATGCAGTTGGCGCACTTTTCGTATTTGCCGGTGCCGTAGGAATCCCAGTCCGTCGTTTCCATCAGCTCGCGGAACGATTTGGCATAGCCTTCGCCAAGCAGATAACAGGGCTTCTGCCACCCGAAGATGTTTCGCGTGGGCATCCCCCACGGCGTGCAGTGATAGGTCTGGTTGCCGGCGAGGAAATCAAGGAACAGGTTGGAGTGGATGAAATTCCAGTTCTTTCCCTTGCCGAGACTGAACACCTTCCGGAAGAGCTCCTTGGTCCGCAGCCGGCCCAGGAAATGCTCCTGGTCGGGAGCGCGCTCATAAGCATAACCCGGGGAGATGGAAATACCGACGCCGAGCTCCTTGCAGTAATCGAGGAACGCCGCAATGTCCTCGGCGGGATGCCCCTCGAAGATCGTGGCGTTGATATTGACCGTAAATCCCTTTGCCTTGGCAGCCTTGATGGCCGAGACCGCGCGGTCGAACACCCCTTCCTGCGACACAGACTTGTCGTGGTGCTCGCGCAGTCCATCCAAATGAACTGAGAAGAACAGATAAGGCGACGGCTCAAACAGATGCAGCTTCTTTTCCAGGAGCAGTGCGTTCGTGCATAGAGACACGAACTTCCTTCTGGCCACCAGGCCTTTGACGATTTCGCCGATCTCACGGTGAACGAGCGGCTCACCGCCGGGAATGGCCACCATGGGCGCGCCACACTCGTCGGCGGCCTCCAGGCATTCCTTGACCGACAGCCGCCGGTTGAGAATCGGATCGGGGTAGTCGATCTTGCCGCAACCCGCGCAGGCGAGGTTGCAGCGGAAGAGGGGCTCAAGCATCAGAACGAGAGGATAGCGCCGGCGCCCCCGAAGCTTTTGCTTGAGGATATAGGCGCCGATGCGCATTTCCTTGAGAAACGGGACCCGCATTCTGTTTCCGTTTTGCACCTGAGCAGCGTTTATCAGACCTTTAAATCCTGCGGACGGCGGCAATATCCCCCCTCCGGCATGTAATGTCGAGATGGTCAGCCGCCATTACCCACCTCTCCCTGCCTGGGAACTCGCTCCGATCTGATCGGTTTCGCTCTTGCCGCGACCGGCCGCTAACAGTCGGGACCTATCAAGTCAATGTGAACGACCCATATGAGCAGCCGGTTCGGCCGCTGGGGGGCCTTGCTGCGACGGCAAGCGCGGTTGTCAAGGCGGGAGGCCGCTGATATGCGGCCCTGTCCCCGTTCCTCCACCCTCAGCGTCGGTTCGCAAGACCCCAGACATGTTGCAGAAAGCGATTATCAGCACGGTTGGCTTCTGCATCCGGTACGCGGCGCAAGTGATTGCGCTCGCGCTCGTTCTCGCTCTCGTCGCAGGCATCTACGCGGCGAATCATTTTGCCCTCGACGCCGACGTTAACAAGCTGATTTCCAAGGACCTGCCCTGGCGGAAGAATGAAGCAAAATTCGAAAGCTATTTTCCGCCCAAGGAGGAAACCATTCTCGCGGTTATCGACGCGCCCACATCCGAGCTGGCATCCGAGGCAGCCGCGGCGGTTGTGGCGAGGTTGTCGGAGCAGAAGGACCTTTTCCATTACGTGAGCGAGGCCGGGGGCGGCCGCTTCTTCCAAAAGAACGGGCTACTATTCCTGCCCACACAGGAGGTGCAGGACACGGCCAAGCGGCTTGGGCAGGCCAAGCCTATCATTCAGGCGCTGGCGCAGGATTCCAATCTGCGTGGCCTCGTGTCGGCCCTCAATTACGGGCTGACCGGCGTGCGGGTGAAGCAGTTCACGCTCGATTCGTTCGCGCCCACCCTCAACATGGTGTCGGATACCATGGAGGAGGTGATCGCCGGTAAGGCGGCGAGCTTCTCATGGCGTGCCATGCTCAACGGCGCGCCACCGACGCCGAGTGACGGCAGACGATTCATCGATATCAGGCCCGCGCTCGATTATTCCGCGCTCCTTCCGGGCAAGGCTGCCACCGAGGCAATTGAGCAGGCCGCTGCCGATCTCGACATCGGCCAAAAATACCGGGCAAGGCTGCGGCTGACCGGACCGGTTCCTATCTCGGACGAAGAATATGCCACCATGCAGGAGGGCGCTTTCGTCAATACCAGCGCGACCATTGTTGTCGTCCTGGTCATCTTATGGCTCGCGTTGCGCTCTCCGCGTCTCATCCTCGCGGTGGCGGCGAGTCTGCTGGTGGGCCTTTCCATTACGGCTGCAATCGGGTTGGCGCTGGTCGGAGCGCTCAACCTGATTTCAGTGGCTTTCGCCGTCCTTTTTATTGGGCTGGGCGTCGATTTCGGCATTCAGTTCACGGTCCGGTACCGAGCGCAACGCCATGAAATCGACGATCTCAAGCAGGCGTTGCTCGACACCGCAAGCCACGTTGGCGCGCCGCTGACGCTCGCTGCCGCCGCGACCGCGGCGGGTTTTCTGTCGTTTCTGCCCACCGACTACAAGGGTCTCTCCGAGCTCGGGCTGCTGGCGGGACTGGGCATGATCATCGCGTTCATTACGAGCATCACCCTCATTCCCGCCCTCCTGATGGTGCTGCGTCCGGCGGGCGAGCCGGCGGAAATGGGATTCAAGGCGCTTGCCCCGGTCGATCGGTTCATGGAACGCCGGCGCATCCCGATCATCGTTGGAACCGGCCTCGCAGTCGCGGCCGGGCTGCCATTGCTCTATTGGCTGCAGTTCGACTTCAATCCGCTCAATCTGCGAAGCCCAAAGGCTCCCTCGGTGGCGACCTTTCTGGAGCTGCGAGCTGATCCTGCGCTTGGCGCGAGCTCGATCTATGATCTTGCGCCGGACAGACAGGCAGCTCAAGCAACCGTGGAGAAGCTGCTTAAGTTGCCCGAGGTGGCGAGCGTCCGCACGGTCGAGAGCTTCATCCCCGATGACCAGCAGCCCAAGCTGGCTGCGATCCATCAGCTCGCGAGCGTCCTCGACCCGGTGTTGCGGCCTGACCCCAACAAGAAACCGCCCTCGGATGCTGACGAGGTTGCGGCACTCAAGGGCGCGGTCGAGGGGCTGCGCCAGGCGGCAAAGGGGCAAGAGGGAAGCGGGGCGCAGGCTGCGGTCCGCCTTGCAAGCGATCTCCAGAAGATCGCGGACGGCGACGAATCCCTGCGCCGGCGCGCGCAACAGGCCATGATCGCCCCGCTTCATACCGCGCTTCGTGAATTGCGAAACTATCTTGGCGCCCAGCCGGTCACGCTCGAAACGCTGCCGCCCGAGATCGCGCGCGAATGGGTTACGCAGGACGGCCGGTTCAAGGTGGAGATTCTGCCGAAGGGCGATTCCAACGACAACGAGACACTGCGTCAATTTGCCCGTGCGGTGCAGAACGTGGAACCGGACGCGGTCGAGGGTCCGGTCGCAATTCTCGAATCCGGGCGGACCGTGGTACGGGCATTCTTCATGGCGGGCTTCTGGGCGCTCGCCTCCATTGCGGTCCTGCTCTGGATTGTGCTGCGCCGTGTCGGGGACGTGCTGCTCACCCTTATTCCCTTATTGCTGGCAGGCGTGGTCACCATGGAGCTCATGGTGATTTTCGAAATGAAGCTCAATTTCGCGAACATCATCGCGCTGCCGCTGCTGCTCGGAGTCGGCGTTGCGTTCAAGATCTATTACATCATGGCATGGCGTGGCGGTCAGACCGATCTCCTGCAGTCGAGCCTCACGCGTGCGGTCATGTTCAGCGCGCTCACCACGGCAACCGCGTTCGGCAGCCTGTGGCTGTCGAGCCATCCCGGTACGTCCAGCATGGGCAAGCTGATGGCGCTCGCCCTGGTGACCACCATGGCGGCGGCGGTCCTCTTTCAGCCGGTGCTGATGGGCCCCCCGCGCGACGCGAAAGCCTGATCCGTCCTCCCGGGTTCGAGGGCTTGCAGCGAGTAGGGTGCGCTAAGGCGCGCGCCGATCCACCTGCTGCGCACCGCCCAAAATTGCGCGCGCGCCGAGCGCACGGCACCCCAAAAAATGCTGCGCATTTTTTGGGACCCTGCACGCGGACCCATCGCAACGGCAGACAGCGGGCGCACGGCGCGCGCACAAGGTCGGAGTGACGGCTGCTTGTTGAAACGCGCGCCTTTGCGCACCCTACGACTGCGACGCTTGCCTAACCTATGGGGCCGTCGGCGCGGGACTATCCAGGTCGACCAAAACCTGGCCGTCTTTGACTTCAGTTCGGTAAGTCTTGAGATCGGTAAAACAGGGGGCCTGCACCGCCTTACCACTGGGCACGTGGAACGCTCCGAAATGCAGGCTGCACTCAATCACATCGCCTTCCAGGATGCCGTCGGCGAGGTTCGCGAAGGCGTGGGTGCAGCTCCCGTGCGTGGCATAATAAGTCCCGTCAATGTTGTAGATTGCGACGAGCTCGTCACCGATCTCGAAGCTCTTGACGGTGCCGGCAGGGATATCCTCGACGGCGCATACCGCAACCGGATTTGCTGTCATTGCTCAAAACGTTCCGCAGGCTGGAAGCAAGCTCAATACCGGAGCTTACGTCCTTCTGCCAAGGGGCACATTGTGCGCTCTCTCAGCGGGGCGTACCGAATTGACCCGCTTTCGCCCAAGCATATAGTCAGCTTTATTCTATGGGACGCCCGATGGCCAGGCTTGACGATGTGATCGAGGAGCTCGTCACCGCGAACCGCATTCTCGCGCGCGAGAACGTGGTCGATTCATTTGGACATATCAGCGTCCGTCATCCCGGCAACCCGCAACGATACCTCCTTTCGCGATCGCGCGCGCCCGATTGTATCGAGCCCGACGACATCATGGAATTCACGTTGGACGGGGCGGCAGTCGATGGGCGTGAACGCGCGCCCTACCTTGAGCGATTCATTCACGGCGCGCTCTACGAGGCGCGCCCTGACGTGATGTCGGTGGTGCACCATCACAGCGAGAGCGTCATCCCGTTCGGCGTCACGAGCTGGAAAATAAAACCCGTTTTCCATATGGGCGCCTCGATTGGCCATGAGGTGACGGTCTGGGATTCCCACGACCATTTCGGGGATACGTCGCTGCTGGTCGAGAATATGGACATGGGCCGCGATCTCGCAGAAGCGGTCGGCGCGGCAGCCACGGTCCTGATGCGAGGTCACGGCGCAACCGTGGCGGGCAGGACTATCCGGCACGCGGTCTACATTTCCGTCTATCTCGAACTGAACGCGCGGCTGCAAAAACAGGCCATGGATATGGGGGAGGTGAAGTTCCTCACGCCCGGCGAGGTGGAGAAGGTTCGCGGCCGCACCGGCTCATACGGCATTAACCGCGCCTGGGAGAACTGGTGCCGGCGCGCAGGACGCCAGTTCAGGCCCGAGCAAAGCGAGAGCCGACTTTGATGACGCTCGATGATGACGCGACCTTGCAGCGCGCTCTCTCGGAAGGAGAGGTCAGGCGGCCGCTGCCTCGACCTCACCACAACACGGCCTGACAGAGTATGACATGAACGTCGTAAGCGCGCCGCTCGACAGGACGGGGGTCTCGCAGGCCGTTGCTTCCGACGCGATCCTGGTGGTCGAGGAGATCGTCAAACGATTCGAGAGCCCGGACGGTGTGCTGACCGCCCTCGATCACGTCTCGCTCGGAGTCGCTCCGGGCGAGTTTCTAGGCGTCATCGGTCCTTCCGGCTGCGGCAAATCTACTCTTTTCAATGTCATCGGCGGCCTGCTTGACGGCTACGAGGGCAGCGTGAGGGTCGGCGGTGAGGAAGTGCACGGGCCGCATCGTTCCATCGGCATGATCTTCCAGGAGGAGTCCACGTTTCCCTGGCGCAACGTGCTCGACAACGTCGCTTTCCCGCTCGAGATCGCCGGCATGGCAAAGAGCGAGCGCCATGATCGCGCTCGCCACTTCGTCAAGCTCGTGGGACTCGATGGTTTTGAACGGCGCTATCCCGCCGAACTTTCGGGCGGCATGCGCCAGCGCGTCTCGATGGCGCGCACGTTAGCCGCGCAGCCGAAGATCCTGCTCATGGACGAGCCCTTCGCTTCGCTGGACGAGCAGACCCGCCTGTTGCTTGGGGACAAGGTGCTGCAGATCCAGCAGGAGCTCAAACAGACCACGCTGCTCATCACGCACAATATCACCGAGGCCGTGCAGCTC
>CATPCO010000538.1 GCA_955652925.1 uncultured Xanthobacteraceae bacterium
CCCTAGCACTCGCGGAGCGGGTGATGGGAATCGGCATAATTGAACTGCTCGTGTTGAGCGTTTTACGGCCCATGGTCGGTGTACCGGGCACTAGGACTGAGGGCGCGCAGTTAATATGCCGTCTCGGTCAGGAATTTGAGCACGAGCCAGGACTGAAAGTTGTATCCGCTTACCGGGGAGGAGTGCATGCCTAGCTTGATCAAAATCTTCGTGTTGTTTTTTGCCGCCGTCATTTTCGCGGGAGTGTTCAACTCAAAGAGCGCATTTGCGCAACACCGCAGTGTTGGAAATTTCGGAATTCCCAATGGCTCCTTTCACGGTCGCCCTGGTTTCGCGCAAAACCGCCGTTTTGGCAATTTCGGGCACTCTAATGGTTGGTTCCACAGAGGATTTGATCGCGGCCGTCGCGACTTCGGACCAAATGTTGTAGTCGTACCGAGCGCAGTCGCGCCGCTGCCGCCTTACTATGATGCGCCGCCATGGGGCTACGATTCGTTGAGGTGCATTCTGCATAGACAAGTGGAAACACCGAATGGCTTGGTATCAGAACCCGTCTATGTGTGTTAGCAGGTGCGCTTGACTTCGTTGGCGTGCGCTGCCTCATTTCAGACCACCAGACACGGACCGCTCGGAGTAGTCGAGTCGCTGCACCCACTGCGTCGTGCGCTCCAGAAATTGGGATTCATGTGTGAGATCGGGTGGAATCGAACCAATCCCTACCTCCACGCCTTCGAGAACATTCGGCGAAAACTCGCGTGGGCGTCGTTCCGCTGACTTCTCACTTCGCCGCGACTGGTCACGGCCCCCAATCATTAAAAGGGCCCGAATTTCAAATTTAAGCCCGCCTTGACAACATTGATGTCCGTTCTGACGGTAACGCCGGTGGTCGCGATACCGCACACGGCTCGGGTGCAGACCAAAGTGCTCGGATTGCTGTTGCTGAAATTGTAATAGTCGTACTCGACAAAGCCGGTAAGCCAGTTCAAGAAGGCGTATTCACCGCCGACACCGACCGTATAGCCAGTCTGCGTTAGGCTTACTGTGGGGGCAACGGGCGTTCCGAAGGTTTGGAAACTGTAGTTGCCTTGCAGCCACGCACCGCCGGCCTTCACGTAGACCAGAAAACGGTCCCAGGCCTGGCCGACGCGGCCGGTAACCGAGGCCAATGACTTGAGCTGGACCTGGTCCGTGAGTTGGAAGGTCACTGCTGCTGGGATGCCGTTGGCAACGCTGCCATTGATGCTCGTCCAATCATAATCGCCCTGGATGCCGACCACAAAGCTACCGGCCTGATAATTGCAGCCGGCCTGCACGCCGCCCAGCGGGCCGCTCGGAGTGTTGCTTCCGAAATCTCCGACAAATGTATCGCTCCAGTCGCTGTGGGCCAAAATGCCACCGGCGTTGCCGCCAATGTAGCATCCGGTCCAGGTGAAGACCGCGATGAGCGGGGGTAGTGGAGCGTAGACCGGCCCCGGCCTCGCAAGATCCGCCGCGCTAGACGAACCGCCAAGCAGCGCAATTAAGCCCGCACCTGCGAGTAAAAGCGTTCTCATCCAATCCTCCATGGCGGGCCGCACCTATTACTAGTGTTTCTTTGCGGCCCTCGCGGCCAAAGCTACTCCACCACACGGAGGGAGTCTGCTGCGAGCGAGACACACTCGCAAATATTCGTGCTGACCGTGAACGTCAGATGCCCGAACTCTCTCGTGTAGAATTTTTGTAGTTTGCGAGCTCGATGTGGGGCCATAAATAGGCTCGGCAGTGGCAAAAGCATGATCCGCGGGACTGAAATTCGATGTCACCGGGGCGCAATTAGATCTGTGACACACTTGCAACTTGCAAACGTATTATACAAGCGTGCGTCCTTCTCGTAAGGGTTTTGCTGCGATGGTCGACCTGCTGCAGCCGGGACGAAGGACTGGGAATTCAAGCCGAACCAAGAAGTGGACGGAATTCTCTGCTTCTGGAATTTTCCTTCGCAAAAAGTGGCAGACGGCGAACTAAAGGTCGGGTGCTTTTCCTGGTCGCGGCCGACACCCATTTTTGTTTGTAGACCAAGCGGCGACAAAACTGGAGGTCAGCCCGGCAACTCGCACGTATAGAAGACCAGCCAGAGAGCGGGACATAAAAATGCACCGAACGGCAACTTCGCTGCTGCATCAACGCTCTCACCGCGCAAGCGTCCGAACATGACACTTACCAAAGCGGAGCAGGTCGCAAGCGCGAAGCAGAACGGTATAAACGCAACCGGGAGCCAAGCGCCGACTGCCGCAGCTAGCTTGACGTCGCCCAAGCCAAGACCTTCACGACTCCTTAGCCAGCTATAGCCCCATCGCAGAACAACGAGTGCAAGGGCGGTACCCGCCGCGCGCACAACTGCCGCTCCTGCGCTCAGCCACGGCTCGAATGGATTGAGCACCGGCGCAGCAAGAATACCAAGTGTGATGCCGCCCCAGGTGACGGTGTCGGGAAGCAGATACGTCCTGGCGTCTACCTCCGCACCCGCTACCATCAATGCTCCGAGTAGGCTTGAAGCGATCGCTATCGGCAATGGCAGCGAGAGCGTGGAGATGAGAGCAACCGCACCGCCCGCACTCAAGAGGACCGCCAGATTTGGGCGGAGGTCCTCACCCGAGGTGATCGCATCCTCTGCCTCGCACATTACTTCATTATAACAGGCGGGATGTTGCCGTCGACGAAGGGGCGACCATCCCGCATCATGTCCAAGCGAGCCCGGAACTCTTCCGCAACGCTGCGCGCATCGACGCTATTGCGGATCACGTGCGGCCTGATGAACATAATGATTTCTGTGCGCTGCTTTTGGCTAGATTTAGTGCCGAATAGATTTCCAATTACGTCGATGTCATTCAGAAATGGTATGCCCGATTTTGTTCTCTGATCCTGATCACTGATGAGGCCCCCGAGCAGCACGGTTTGGCCGCTCGTCACTGCGATCGTGGAATGAACGCGCCGCTGCGAAATAGTTGGCGTCAAGGTTGGCTGATTCGAATTGACGACGTTGGAAATTTCCTGCTCGATCTCCAGTTGGATCGTGCCATTCGCATATACGTGAGGCAATACCTTGAGAATTACACCCGTATTTCGCATCTCGATCGTGTTGACGACCGGATTGTTGGAGTTGCTAAGAATAGTGGCGCTCCCGGTCGAAATCGGAACCTCATCGCCAACTTGAAGCAGTGCCGGCTCATTGTCCACGACGACAACGGACGGCGCGGAGAGAACCTTGACGTCGGTCAAGGTGGAAAGTGCGCTCAGGATGACCTTGGGCTGAGCTTGGGATCCGAGCAGCAGGTTGGCTCCAGGCAGGACCCCCTGGAGGAACGGCTGAACAGCGGCTTGCACCGCCCCGGTCACGTCGACGCCAGTGGTGCCCGGGGCCACGGCTGCGGTCGCGGCGCCTGGGGCTACGGCTGCGGTTTGGAGCCCGAAGGAACTAGACTTATTGTTACTGAAGAAATACTGCACGCCGAATTGGAGCGCGTCAGTCAACGTGACCTCGGCAACCGTTGCGTCAATTGCGACCTGCAGCCTCGGCCGGTCGAGTTCGCGTAATGAACGTTCGATTATCCGGTAATCCTCTTGATTGGAGTAAACGACAATGGAGTTGTCGGCGTTGTCGGGCGTGATACGCACGTTCTGGAACACACCACGCTGTTGACGGTCGGTTGAGACAATAGATGATGAGGGATTCGCATCCCGATCTTTCTGCTCAAAATTTTCGAACGCGGCCGATATCGGGCCGGCGGCCGCGCCGCGCGCTGCACCGCCTTGCGCCGGCGCCCTGCTCAGCGCGCTTCCGACGCCCGTCGCGCTGCCGCCCGTCGTGCTGCCGTCGCTGCCCGCACTAGCCGTGTTGAGTGAGTCCAGCCGAGATTGAGCAGCGTTTGTCCCCGGTGCTATCTGACTGGCCGGCGAGTCGCCGATGCTCTGGCCAGCCCCCTGCGTGAGGAAGATCTCATTGAGGATTTTCGCCACCTGACGTGCGTTGGCGTATTTCAGACGATAGACACGCACCGTTGTCCCGCTGGTATCGGAGCGGTCCAGCCGCTGCACCCATTGCGTCGCACGCTCCAGAAATTTGGGATTTTTGGTGACCACCAATACGGCATTCATGCGTGAGATCGGTTGGAATCGTATCACTCCGTGGCCTTGACCCTCATCCCCGGACTCAAAGACGCGCTCAAGTTCCCGGATCATGGTTTCAGGCGACGTCGACTTGAGCGGATAGACCCCGACTGACTGATTGCGCATCCATTCTACGTCGAAGGCCGCGACCACATCGAGGGCGGCCTGCCGCTCGGTCGCGGTGCCTTGAATCAAGAGAAGATTTCTTGCTTGATCGATCTTGATGGCACCCGGCCGCGAGAGAAAGTTTTCCGCAGTCCGTGCGATGGTCGCGGCAGCGGTGTAATGCAAAGGTACGATTGAAACCCCAAATCCGGCTTGTCCGGCACCAATGTTTACGGTTCCCGTCCCGGTTGCCTCGGCAACCGGGACGATCTTCACCAAATTTCCCTCGTGCACGACGGCCGCGTTCGACATGCGCAGCACGCTTTCGAAGACCGGTAGCACGTCCTTGCGCGGTATCGGCCCAGTAGAAGCCAAAGTCACGTTGCCCTGGACCCTTGGATCAACCACAAAGTTAATTCCAAGCGTGTCGCCTAGCACCGTCCTTGCGACATTCTGAATGTCGGCGCCCTCAAAATTGAGCTCCACACCGTCTCCCCTGACGACTGCGGCCGGATCCGCGGAGGCGACACGGAAATCTGCGGTTGGACGACCAGGGGACGGGGCTGGCTCTGCTGCGGAGCCGGGAAATAGCAGCGGCTGGGAGGATTGGCTGGAATTGTTGATTTGGGTATCGGTTGCGGCCGGGAAATGCGCGCTCAGGTCAGCGCCGCGAATTGGAGCGACAGGATCGTGTTGAGCCTTAGTACCTAATTGTTTGTCTGCCGCGGAGCAGCCAAGCAAGGAGCACCCCACCGCACCCACTGCACAAATCTGCAGCATGCGGCGGTGCAACTTATAGTGCTGCCCTCCAGCCCGCACCGCCCCCCCCTGACTATTTGCTCAAATCAAAGGCTGACTCGGGCGAACGCTCAGCCGCTCGACTTGAGGCATCCCCATAAGCATTTACCTTTTGTTAAGAATATCGCCGAATTGTGACCGCATGCGCCACGCTGAGGGGTCGAGCTTGCGGCCACACCACATAGCCCGCGCATTGCTTGATCATGTCAATTTCGACACAATTGCCTGCCTAATGTTCATGGTCGACCGCGCCTTAAGTTCAATGCGCGGCGAAGAGATTATTACCGGGGAGCGACCGTCTGACGTCAGCCAAGGGGAATGACGTCGGCGGGACTTTGCCAATGTATAATGACTTTATCGCCCATCTAGCCCGCAAGGGCGTGCTGCGCGATGCTCAGATGGCCAATGGCGGGCTCAATGCCCGCCAGGGCGATGGGCTTGGCAACCTGGACTGGGTCGGCCTGACAAAGCTCACAGCCTCGGCCTTCGCTGACGAGCTCGCGGCTTTCTGCGGCTGCAGCCGCGTGCAGCGCCGGGATCTGGTGGACAGCCAGTTCGCTGGAGCGCAGCTCTCGGCGCGGTTTCTGCGGGAAGGACATCTCTTTCCTTACCAGGATTCGTCCGGAAATCTGATGCTTGCGATTGCACGCCCGACCGATGGCGAAACGGTCAAGGCGGTTGAGATCGCGCTGCATCAGCTGGTGACAATCACTATCGCCACGGCAGAGGATATTGATGCGGCGCTCGCAACGTCTCTTGAGCCCGAGCGCCCGAGCGCCGTCGCTCCGGGCGAGGCCGCGGCCAGCGAAGACAACCTTGATGATCTACGCGACCTCGCCGGAGGTGCGCCGGTGGTGCGCGCGGTCGATGACCTTCTCAGGCTCGCGGTCGAGCAGCGCGCCACCGACCTGCACATTGAACCGTTCGGCGGCGCGCTGCAGGCGCGGCTGCGCATCGATGGCCTTTTGAAGGCCGTCCCGGCACCTCCCATGAGCATGGCACGGGGCCTGTTGTCCCGTCTTAAGATCATGGCGGGCTTGAACATCACCGAGCGGCGCCTCCCCCAGGACGGGCGCGCCCGCCTCGTGGTTGGCGGAACTGAGATCGACCTGCGCGTGGCCACGATGCCGACGATGCACGGGGAGAGTGCGGTCGTGCGGCTGCTGCGCAAGGGCTCGAGCTTCGTTGCCATTGACCAGATCGGGCTTCCCACCCGCGGCGAAGAAATCCTTCGTCGCATGCTGCAAGCGCCGTTCGGTATGATCATCGTCACCGGACCCACCGGGTCCGGCAAAACGACCACGCTCGCCGCGTCGCTCGCTCTGATCAATGAGCCAACCCGCAAGATCCTGACCATCGAGGATCCGGTCGAATACCAAATCCCCGGTATCAATCAGACGCAGGTGCATCCGGCGATTGGCCTGACCTTCGCCTCAGCGCTGCGCTCATTCCTACGGCAGGATCCCGATGTGATTATGGTGGGCGAAATGCGCGACTCCGAGACCGCTCATATCGGCGTCCATGCTTCGCTCACCGGGCATCTTGTTCTCACAACGCTGCACACAAACACCGCCGCCGGCGCAATCGCGCGAATGATCGACATGGAGGTGGAGAGTTTTCTTCTCGCATCCAGCGTGCGGGCCATTGTGGGCCAACGACTGGTGCGCATCCTCTGCGAGCACTGCAAGCAACCACACCGCCTCGGCGCTGACGATCTCACGCACGACCACCGCTACGCTGCGTTGGGTTTCGCTGTCGGGGAAGTCGTTCACCAGCCGAAAGGGTGTGATTGGTGCGCTTTTACCGGTTTTCGCGGACGGCAAGGCGTGTTTGAGGTGATGGAAGTAAGCCCGTCGCTGCGGCGGGCAATCGGCCCCAAGACCGACGCCAGCGACCTTGAGCAGGCCGCGCGCAATGAGGGCATGACTACCATGACGGAGGACGGCGTGGCCAAGTGCCGGGCCGGACTGACCACCATCGATGAGGTCTTTCGCGTAACGGCAAGTTTGTAGGCGACCGAGATGCCGCAATTCCGCTATCGCGCGCTCACGCAGGCAGGTGAGATCGTCGTCGGTGAAGTCGATGCGCCCTCGCGCGAGGAGGTCGTCCGGCGCATCGAATATCTCGGCCACCTCCCGATAGAGGCCGAGGCGGCAACCCAGGGAATTTTGCGAGCCAATCTGTTTGGCGGGAAGCTGCCGCGACCGCGCGATGTCACCGTCTTTCTGCGCCAGCTTGCTCTCCTGGTTGGCGCTGGGCTCACTCTCGAAGGCGCACTGCAAACGCTCGCCGATGATACCAGCAAGGCAATGTCGCGATTTGCCAATGCGCTGCGCTCGTCCATCACCGCAGGCAACAGTTTTGCGGAGGCGTTTGAGCGCTATCCCACCCTCATCGAGCCGGCGTACGTCGCTATGGTTCGCGCCGGCGAGGCCTCCGGGAAACTTGA